>DASXAN010000761.1:0-4602 GCA_036406755.1 Gemmataceae bacterium | reverse complement strand
CAGCTTGCCCGGCTCCGGCATCGTCTTCGCCTCCAGGCCGCCGGCCCCCAGCAGTCGGTACACCGGGTCGGCCATTTTGAGGATCTCGAACTGTCCGGCCGGGTTGGCCCACTCGTCCTCGACGGCGTTGCTGAACAGCACCGGCCGCGGGGCGCACAGGGCGACCAGGCCGTTCTGGTCGAACGGCAGGCGGTCGGGCGCGTCGTTGAACTGCTTGAACACGCCGTCGAACCAGTGCGGGAAGTTCGTGTTGATCCGCTTGACCGTCTCCGCCTGCGGGTTGTGGCACCGGCTCGGGGCGGTGCCGCCGCAGCCGGCCTGGTGCGGGATGGCCAGGGCGATGCGGTCGTCGAACGCCGCCGCCAACAGCGCCGTCTTGCCGAGCCGCGAGTGGCCGACGACGGCGATCCGGGCCTTGTCCAGCTCGGAGACGGTGACGAGGTAATCGACGGCCCGGTGGATGCCCCACGCCCAGGCGGCGATCGTCCCCCAGGCGTCCGGGCCGGTGTGGGTGGTGGGCATGTGCGGCTGGACGCCCAGGCGGGCGTCGGCGCGGTCCGGGTCCACATCACCGCAGTAGAACGTGGCCACGGCGTAACCGCGGTCGACCGACTGTTCCAAAGCCCACACGTTCACCTGCGTGCCGCGGCCGGCGTCGGTGGCGCGGTTGTCTTTGACGCCGGGCATGCGGGCGGGCATCCAGGCCGTCGGCAACCGCACGGCCGGGTCGGCGATGACGGTGTGGTTGCCGGCGAAGTTCATGCCGACGAACACGGGCGCGGGCCCTTTGCGTTCGTTCGGCACGACGAGCAGCAGGTGGATCGGCGGCGTGCCGGGCGGGCCGAACGACACGGTCACCTCGCGGAGCGTGGCCTTGCCGCGCAGGGCGTGCGCGTCGGTCCGCTCGACCTTGACCGCGACCGGCACGGGCGGCGGCAGGTAGCCGTACATGTAGTGCTGGAACAGATCCTTCAGCTCCGGCCGCCGCTCCTTCTCCCACTGCTCCCGGGTGGCGACGCGGCGGCCGTCGAGCATCACCAGCGGGTCGGGCAGCTCCGGCCGGGCCGGCAGCTGGTCGGCCGGCGGGAAGGCGGCGGTGGCAGACGCGGTCATGGCGGCGAGTGCGACGGCGGCGGCGCGGCGGGACACGGGCAGGCTCCGGGGCGGGCGGCGGGTGCCGTGAGGATACCACAGCCGCCAGGCCGGGTGGGAGCATTTTTCGTGCGGCCGGCCCGGCGGTGCGGTACAATCGGGTGTGCCCATCGGCCCCGCGCTCCTCGTCGGAGGACCGCCCATGACACGCCAACCGTGCCGGCCCGCCGGCTTCACCTCGATCGAGCTGCTCGTCGTCATCGCCATCGTCGCGGTGCTGATCGGCCTGCTCCTGCCGGCCGTGCAGCGGGTCCGCGAGGCCGCCGCCCGGGCCAAGTGCCAGAACAACCTCAAGCAGTTGGCCCTGGCCCTGCACAGCTACGAAGCCAGCAACGGCGTGCTGCCGCCGGGATACCGGGCGGCCGGGTTCGACCTCGGCTGGGGCTGGGGGTCGCTCGTCCTGCCGTTCGTCGAGCGGTCGGCCCTGGCCCGCGACCTCGGCGTGCCGGCCGCGACCTTCGGCCGCGGGGCCAACCCCGCCCCGGCGACGCCGCTCACCCAGACCCGGCTGTCCGTGTTCATCTGCCCCAGCGACACCGGCCCGGACCTCAACCCGCTGAAGCGGTACCACGCCAAGTCGAACTACCGCGGCGTCTGTGGCCCGACCATCCCCGCCCTGTTCGTCCCGAACATGGACTGGGGCGGGGTGCTCTACCAGAACAGCCGGACCCGCCTGGAGGACATCACCGACGGCACGGCCAACACGTTCGCGCTCGGCGAGTGCGTGCTGGACGACGTGCCCGCCCGCACCAAGCCGCAGGGGGCGGCGCCGGTCTACGGCAACGGCACCCCGCGGGCCGACGGCGAGTGCGCGTCGGCCGCGGCGGGGGCACACGTCGCGGCCGTGTGGGTGGGGATGGGCAGCAGCGTCGTCGACGGGCTGGTGTGCGTCAGCGACGTGTACTGGGCCGTGGACGGCGGCGACTTCCGGATCAACGGCCCCGGCCCGCAGGCGTTCGGCAGCCGGCACCCGGGCGGGGCGTCGTTCGGGTTCTGCGACGGGTCGGTGCGGTTCATCCGCGACTCGGCGGACGCGACCCGGCTCCAGCTGCTGGCCGGCCGGGCCGACGGCCGGGTGGCCGACCCGGACGGCAACTGACCTCAGGCGATCACGTCCCGCACCACCCGCCCGCTCACGTCGGTCAGCCGGTAGTCCCGGCCGTTGAACCGGTACGTCAGCTTCTCGTGGTCCAGGCCGAGCAGGTAGAGCACGGTCGCGTGCAGGTCGTGGACGCTCACCTTGTCCGTGACGGCCTCGTACCCGAACTCGTCGGTCGCCCCGTAGTGGGCGCCGCCCTTGGCGCCGCCGCCGGCCAGCCAGGCAGTGAACGCCCGCGGGTTGTGGTCCCGGCCGGGTTTCGCCCCGGTCTGCGCGACCGGCAGCCGGCCGAACTCGCCGCAGCACAGGACCAGCGTCGAGTCGAGCAGGCCGCGGCTCTTCAGGTCGGTGAGCAGGGCGGCAATCGGCTGGTCCGTCTCCCGGGCGAACTCGGTGTGGTTGCCCTTGATGTCGATGTGCCCGTCCCAGCTCCGCTGGTTCTCGGTCCCGCCGGAGTAGATCTGCACCACCCGCACGCCCCGCTCGACCAGCCGGCGGGCGAGCAGGCACTGCCGGGCGAAGTGGCCACAGTGCTTCTCGCCGACGCCGTAGAGCTCCTTCGTCTCTTCCGATTCCCGGGAGAGGTCGAGCGCCTCGGGGGCGGCCATCTGCATGCGGTAGGCCATCTCGAAGCTCTCGATCCGGGCGTCCAATTCCGGCTCGCCGCGCATCCCGGCGTTGAGCCGGCGGAGCAGGTCGAGCTGGGCCTTCTGCCGGTCGTCCGACTCGGCCGGCTTGAGGTTCTGAATCGGCTCGCCCTGGAAGTTCAGGGCGGTGCCCTGGAACGTGCCGGGCAGGAACCCGGCCCCCCAGTTCTGGGCGGCGTTCTTGGGCAGGCCACGGCCGAGGGTGTCGGTCATCACGACGAACGCCGGCAGGTCGCGGCTGGCGGCCCCGAGGCCGTAGGTCACCCACGACCCGAGGCACGGGAAGCCCATCCGCGGCAGGCCGGCGTTGATCTGAAACAGGGCCGGGCCGTGGTTGTTCGACTCGGCGAAGCAGGAGTGGACGAAGGCAAGGTCGTCCACGACGCCCGCCAGGTGCGGGAACAGTTCCGACAGCCACGTGCCGGACTGGCCGTGCTGCTTGAACGCGAACGGAGATTTCATCAGGCCGCCGACCTGATTGACGAAGAAGCCGGTCTTGGAATCGAGCTTGGGCAGCGGCTTACCGTCGTACTTCGCCAATTCCGGTTTGTAGTCGTAGGTGTCAACGTGGCTCTGGCCGCCGTTCATGAACAGCCAGATGACAGACTTGGCCTTGGCCGGGAAATGTGCCGCGGCGGCGAGAGAGCCGGCGTCGCGGAGCAGGGTGGCCAGCGCGAGCAGACCGGCCCCGGACCCGGTGCGGCGGAGGAAGTCGCGCCGCGACGGGTAGACCGGGGCGGGGGTGCCGAAAAGCGGTGGGGCCACGTCAGTCCCCAATGCTCGGGTCGAAGGGCTTCGTGGGGCTTGCTTTTGCCTTGGTGAGCATGGCACGGAATTTCGGATTGCTCTCGATCAATCGGTCGATCAGGTCGTCATCGTCCGTCGGTTCGAGCGACTGAATCATGACGAGCCGATCGCCCGGCAGTTCGACGACAACTGTTTGGCCCGAGTCCGCACACTCATCCAGGGTCGCCCGCAGATCCGTTTCCAGACGGCTCAGGAGGATGGTCTTGATGTTCATGGAAGACCCTCTTTCGGCGTATGGGTGCGAAAGCACACGATATCACGCCTGGCTCCTATGGCCACCGATCTTCCGAGTTTGCCCAAAGGCAGGGTTCACTCCACTGGTTCGCGCCGGTGCCCGCTCCACCAGCGGCCGCCGGCTCATCTTGGGTTGACCTAATGGCACAGCCTCGATTGCTTTTGGTGGCAGGGTCTTTTCTGCCACAATGGCCTTCAAGAGATCGACACACGCCTTTGCATGCAGCAATGCGTAGTCGTAATCGCAGGCCGTACTACTCGCAATCGCTCGACCAACTTGCGTCCTTAGTTCATCGATTCGTGTAAGAAGCCTTTGTTCGAACTTGCACATCTCCATGGTCGTTCCCCATTGGTTGTTGGCCTCACAGACAGTGCCTAATTACGTTCGCCGATCTGCGGGGGTAGACAACTCGTGATTCTGACATTTCTAATTGCTGAGTCAAGAGTAAACCATGATGTTTTAAGCATTTATGCTAATTGATAATGGTTGTTATCATTATCAAGAGCGGTCGTGCGGTAACATTGTCATAGACAATACCGTAAAACTCCGACCACAGCGGGTTTCCCCGGACCCAAGACTGCCAAGACGGCGTTTGCAACAGCCTCAGGTTCCTGGCCAATCATCTCACATAAGAGAACTCATTCATCGCAAACAGCGCTTGG
>DASXAN010000760.1:0-5136 GCA_036406755.1 Gemmataceae bacterium | reverse complement strand
CCCACGTCTCAAGCTGGCTGACGGCGCCGGACAGGAAAATGACCAGCACCCGCTTGCCGGACTTCGCCAGGCGGCCGGCGGCACCGGCGCGGGCCAGCGGGCCGACGCCGAGGACGCCGAACGCCCCGAGTGCCGCCGACGCGAGGAACCCGCGGCGGGACAGGTCGTGGTCGGCGGAGTGACAGGCGTAGGCACACGTCCGCATGGCCGCCCTCCACTAGTGGTTGAACCGGAACTCGGAGGACGTCACCAGCGCCCAGATCACGTCGGCCAGCGGCCCCCGCCGGTCGGACGCGCCCGTGAGCAGTTCGGTGATGTCCTTGCGCTCGTCGTCCGTCGGCAATCGTGACAGCACGCTCAAGAATAGCTCGTCGGCAGCCGCGTTCGGGTCGGCCAGTTTCGTCAGCCGGTCGAGCAGGTCGCCCGGCCGGGCGGCGATCACCCCGCGGACGATGCCGCCGTACTTCAGGAACAGCGCCTGGCTCATGGTCGCCTCGCCGGCGTCCTCCGGCTCGCCCGGCCGGCCGGCGAACGTCCCGCGGATGGCCGCCACCCGCGGGGCCAGCTTGGCGTCCACGGCGGCCGCGGCCGGGTTCTTGCCGAGCGCCTGCCGCTCGGCGTCGGTCTGGCCGGTCGCTTGCAGCAGGGCGAAGGCCAACTGCTCCGGCGTCAGCGGCTTCAGGGGCGCGGCCAGGTAGCGGTCCGCCGGGGCGTCCGCGTTACGGGCCTCGCTGGACCGCTGGTAGGTCGCCGTCAGGGCCAATTCGCGGAGCAGCCACTTAATGTCGAACTTGTGCGCGACGAATTCATCGGTCAGCAGGTCGAGCAACTCCGGGTGCGACGGCGGGTTGCCGGGGTGGTCGAGGTCGAGCGGGTGGACCAGCCCGCGGCCGAACATCAGCGCCCAGAGCCGATTGACGGCCGTGCGGGCGAACGCCCGGTTCTGCGGGTCCGTGACGGCGGCCGCCAGCTGCACCCGGCGGCTATAGGTCGGCACGGGGCGGACGTTGGCCGCCGGCTTGACCTTGTACTCCTTGTCCTTGTCCACCTTCGGCTCGGCGACCGGCGGCCGGCCGGGCACCCGCGGCCCGGTCGAGTGCTGCTTCTTCGTCTTGTCGAAGACGCTGACGAACGTCACCTCGCCCTCGGCCTTGTCGGCGACGACGGCCGACGCCGCCGTCTCGTTCGGGAACAGGTACGACCGGTTCAGGAACGCCAGCAGGCCGTAGAACTGCTCCTGCTTGTAGTCCTCCACGAGCGGGTGGTCGTGGCACTGGGCGCACCGCAGGTCGCGGCCGAGGAACAGGCGGCCGACGTCGCGGGCCACGACCGCAGAGTCGAAACTGCGGTCCAGGTAGAACTTGGCCGGGCCGCGGTTCTTCGGGTCGCTGCCGTCGGCCGAGAGGATGTCGCGGACCAGTTGGTCGTACGGCTTGTTCTGCTCGAACGACGTGCGGAGGAACGCCTCCCAGGCGTCGTGCGGCACCTTCGCGTCCTTGCGCCGCTCCATTAGGGTGACGTCGAAGTGCTGGGCCATGCGGCGGGCGTAGGCCGGCTGCGCCAACAGGCGGTCGATCAGTTGTTCGCGCCGGTCGGCCGACCCGTCGGCGAGAAAGGCGCGGACCTCGTTCGCGGTCGGCAGCGTGCCGTTCAAGTCGAGATAGACGCGGCGGAGGAATTCGGCGTCCGAGGCCGGCGGGGCGGCGTGGCGGTCGTAGTCGGGGTGGCCGGCGGCGATCAGGGCGTCGATCCGCTCGTGCAGCGGCTCGTCGGCCCTGCCAACAGCTGGAACAGCGAAGGCGAACAGGATCACGCAGCCGGAAACACGGAACCGCATGGGCAAAACCCGGTCGGGGAGTGTTCGGCGGCGTCTCGGCCGGAGGAGGGGTGGCCGGACCGCCGGGGCGGGAGTTCAGGCGGGTGTATGCAATCCTGGGAAATTCCGGGCGGCGAGTCAAGCACGATCCGGCAGAAATCGCGTGCCGAACGCGGTCGGATTGGCCGCAAATCCTGTCGCCGACTGGTCGAACGGCGGCGGATTCGGTAAATGGTGGCGGGGTTCGCGGCCGGCTGTTCCGGAGACTGCCATGCGATTCGCCACCGTGTCGGCCCTGCTCCTCGCCCTGGCGCCGGCCGCCGCCGGTCCCGCGGCCGACGGCCCGTTCACCCACCGCGGGTACTACGTTACCCTCACTCGCGCCCCGACCTTCGGCCTGGACGTGTGGAAGCGGGCCGTCGATTGCGTCCGCGCCGACGGCGGCAACGTCCTCGTCCTCTGGACCGCCGGCGGCTTCCGGTCGAAGAAGTTCCCCGCCACCTGGGGCCACAACGCCGACCACGAGAACGTCCAACACGACTTCGTCCGCGACCTGATCGACTACGCCCACACCCGCCAAGTGAAGGTGCTGCTCGGCTTCACCCCGTTCGGCTACGACGGCGTCAACCGCATGGCCCTCGACCACCCGAGCTGGGCGGCCACCGGCCCGGACGGCCGGCCGACGAAGCGGTTCGGCATCCACTGCTGGGGCCAGAACCTGTGCCCGGCCCGCGAGGACGTGCAGCGGTTCATGCTCGACTACGTCCGGGAGATGTACTTCGACTTCTACCCGAACGCCGACGGGCTGCTCATCGAGTCGTCGGACTACGCGGTCTGCCACTGCCCGGACTGCGGGCCGAAATACTACGACCACGAATACCGGTTCGTGCGGGCGATCTCCGACGCCGTGTGGGCGAGGGACAAGGCTGCGACGGTGGTCGTCTACCCGCACTACTTCACCGGGCCGGGCGTGCCGGGGCTGAACGTCACCGCCGCCCGCCAGCCATTCGATCGGCGGTGGACGATGTTCTTTGCCCCGCACAGCGCCCGGCCGGACGCCGGGCTGATCCGGACGGCGGCCGCGGCGTGGTGGTCGGACGACGCCCCGGCGCTGCGGACGCCCCGGGAGGTGCGGGACGGCGCCCGGCGGGCGCGGCAGATCGGGTGTTCGGGTTACGTCCCGTCGCTGGAGGCGTTCTCGTTCGTGCCGACGGAGCCGGAGGAAGGGCAGGACTACTTGGTCGGCAAGCGGCTGGCGCCGTTCGGCATGGGGTGGCTGGCGCCCGGGCAGGTCCCGTACGACGAGCTGCCGGTGCGGGTGGTCCGCATCGCCTACCGGGAATACACGCGGGACCCGGACCTGTCGGACGCCGACTTCCGGGCGGCGCTGGGGCGGGACCTGTTCGGGGCCGCGGCCACGCCCGAAGCGGTCGAGGACGCGCTGGGCCTTCAGCGGCTTCTTGCGGCCGAGCGGACGTGGTGTCAGGCGGCCCCGCTCGCCAACCCGGCCCGCGTCGCCGCGCTGCGGGCCGGGGGCCGGCTGACGGCGGCGAGGCGGGCCGAGTACCGCGCGGCCCTCGATCGCGTCCGTGCGATCGAGCGGCGGTACCGGGGTCAGGCCGGGCCACTCGCCGAGCTGCACCGCGTGGCGGCGTGGGTCGCCGGCCGGTGGAACGGTGATAACGGCAAGCTGCTCGACCCTTAACACCGCTCGCCCGGATATCATCGCCCCGGGGCCTGCCCCCGCGAGGAATCCATGGCCCGGATCAGGCGGTCGAGCTTGTCCTCCAGCCGCCGCATCCGGGTTTCCAAGTCCGGCTCGCCGCCGGGAAAGGAAGGCGTGGTCGCCCCCGGCTGACGCGGCGCCGGTGTGTTGACCGCACCCCTCGGCGGCCGTGCCGGCGCGGCCTCCGGGAGCGTGTCCTCCCAGCCGAATGCCGCGACGTGGATCTGCCGCAGCGCCTGCCGTGCCCCCTTCACGTCGCCCGCCGCTTGCCGGTCCTTGACCTCCTTGACCAGCTTCAGGATGTGCTCGGCGGGGTCCCCAGGCCGGTCCGGAACAACCTCCCTGGCGGCAAGCGCCTTCAGAAATCGCGCCGCATCGTCAGATACCGGCGTCGTCGGTTGCGGCGGAAACTGCGCGCTCAGTCCCAGCGCCCCGGCGATCAACACCCCCGCGGTCAGGGCCGACAGGCCGGCCGCCTTGAGCTTCGTGAACATCATCGACGACAACCCTCCCGTCACGAGGTCCATCACCGGCCCCGGGACCGCCCCGGGCGCCCTTCCCGCCATCACGGTCGCGGCCCGGGCCGTCGCCCCGGTCAGGGCCGCCGGCACCGCCACCGCGGTCGCCCCGAGCACGTCGGGGCCGACGCCCCGCTTCGTCAGACTCAGCCGCAGGCGGTCGCGGGCGCGGGCCAGCCGGCCGCGGACGGTAGCGTGCGGCAGGCCGAGCCGGTCGGCGGCCTCCTGATAGGTCAGGCCGGCCAGGTCGCACATCACCACGGCGGCCCGCAACGGCTCGGGCAGCCGGCCGACCTCGGCGTGGACGAGGGCGGCCACGTCCGGGTCGAGCCCCGGCGGGGCCGGCCCGGCGGTCCGCGCCGCCGCGACGGCTTCGTGCCGGACCCGGCGGGCGGCCGCCGTCTTGGCGTGGCCGCACACCCGTCGCGCCACCTCGAACAGCCACGGCCCCAGCGGCCGGTTGCCCCGCAGGGCGGCGGCGCGGCGGACCAGCACCAGAAACGTCGCCTGGAAGGCGTCGTCGGCCCCGGCTTCGCCCAGGGCGGTGCGGCAGACGCGGATGACCAGCCCGCCGTGGCGGCGGACCAGGACCTCGAACGCCGGCTCGGCGTCGGGGCCGCCGGCGGTGAATCGGCGGAGCAATTCCCCGTCTGTCAGCCCGGCCAGCGGCGCGGCTCGGGCCCGGCGGAGGTGGCGGAGCAGGATGTCCGGCCCGGCGCTCACGGTGCCCTCCCGGTCGCGGCTCACAGTAAGACTGCCCGGCCGGGGCCGCGGCGTCACGCGCTGGGGCCGTGGTCGGCGAAAAAAGTGTATGCGGCCGGGCGCGACCGAGTAATAGTAGGACGAGGTCGGGGAGGGCGGGCGTTGGCGACCAGTCCGATGGATCAGGCCGTTGGCTGCCTCCGCCGGGTGGTGCTCCGGCGGGATGCGGCGTCGTTGACCGACGGCCAGCTGCTCGGCCGGTTCGTCGAGCACCGTGACGCGGCGGCGTTCGCGTCGCTGGTGCGCCGGCACGGACCGCTTGTATGGGGCGTCTGCCGCCGGCTGCTCGACTACCACGACGCCGAGGACGCATT
>DASXAN010000759.1:0-5255 GCA_036406755.1 Gemmataceae bacterium | reverse complement strand
AGCCGGAGCACCGCCCGTACGACGCGGCGATGGTGGCCAAGGTGCTGGAGGAGGTCGAGCAGAAGGTGGCCGACCTCCGCAGCGCCGGGGTGGACGCGGCCACGGCCCGGGCGACGGACCGCGGGGCGAAGCGGCCGGCGGACGAAACCGACCGGGAGGCGGCCCGCACTCTCCGGGGGGCGGTCGCGAAGAAGAAATTCCGCAAGAAGGCCGCGCCGCTGGCGGAACGCCAATGGTTCCGGGCCAGCATGCTCCTCGCAGGCCTTCTGGCGATCGCGGGTGCGCTCATGTGGTTCACCCGCCCCGCCAGTGAGGGTGACCTGTACCGGCGGGCCAAGGTCTGGGTCGAGGCGAAGGACGTGGACCGGGCGATCGAGGCGACGGACCGCTACCTGTCGCGATTCGGCGGCCAGGCGGCCGGCGCGCACACGGATGAAGTTGCGGCGTGGAATCGGACCTTCTGGGTGCAGAAGCGCGAACAGCAGCTCCACAACCGGTTCACGAGCAAGCTCAACCTGTCACCGGAAGACGATGGCCAGAAGCTGGCGTACCAGGCCCTCAAGCATGAGAACGCCGGCGAACTCCACGACGCCGAGCAGGCGTGGCAGGAGCTGGAAAAGGAATACAAGGACGCGCAGGTGCCGGAGCCGGCGGTATACGCCTGGGTGGCCCGCAAGAAACTGGACGACCTGGCCAGCCTGCCCGCCCGCGAGCGCACACTGACGACGGCCCTCGAGCAGGAACATGCGCTGTTACTGCCCGACCACAAGACGGAACTGGACGCCACCGGTCGGATGTGCCTGGAGGCGTCACGGTTCGAGGCGTTCGGCGACTTGACCGCCGCCAGGGACCGCTGGGGGCGAGTCGTTGACGACCATGGGAAGGACAAGGACCTCGCCAACCGCGGCTGGGTGATTCTGGCCGCCGACCACGCCCGCCGCCTCCGGGCTATGATCTCCACCCCGAAGGACAAGGAGAAGGAGGAGCGCCTGGGCCTATTGCAACGGAAGTTCGACGAGGCGGCCACCGTACCGATCGGCGCGAGCCCGAGCGACCTGCACCGAGCTGTGTCCATCTACCGAGACCTGCGTGACCTGTACGCCAACGACCCCGACCCCGCCGTGAGCGCCTTCGCCCACCGGGCGAGGCGGCGGTTGCAGGAGTTGAAGCGGCACTGACGGAGTCCGGATTCATGCCACCGACGGAAGATCCGTCCGCCGTCCCGCGGCCCCGCAGCCGCGCCGCCTTCGACCGCGCCCGCCGCCTGATCCCCGGCGGCGTCAACAGCCCGGCCCGGGCGTTCGGCGCGGTCGGCGGGGAGCCGCCCTTCATCGCACGCGGCGAGGGGCCGTTCCTCGTCGACCTCGACGGCCACCGCTACCTGGATTACGTCGGCTCCTGGGGGCCGCTCATCCTCGGCCACGCCCACCCGCGCGTCGTCGAGGCGGTCACCGCCGCGCTGCGGGACGGGGCCTCGTTCGGTGCCCCGACCGAGCGGGAGAGCGAACTGGCCCAGCTGATCATCGACGCGGTGCCGTCGATCGAGATGGTACGGATGGTGTCGTCGGGTACCGAGGCGGCCATGAGCGCGATCCGCCTGGCCCGCGGGTTCACCGGCCGCGACGTGGTCGTGAAGTTTGCGGGCTGCTACCACGGCCACGTCGACGCGCTGCTGGTGCAGGCCGGGTCGAGCGCCCTGACGCACGGCGTGCCGACCAGCCCCGGCGTGCCGCCGGGTTGCACCGCGGACACGCTCGTGCTGCGGTACAACGACGTGCAAGGGCTCGCTGACGGCTTCCGGACGAACGGAGACCGTATCGCTGGCGTCATCTTGGAGCCGGTCGCCGGCAACATGGGGCTGGTCGAGCCGTCGCGCGAGTTTCTGTCCGAACTCCGTCGCCTGACCGAGCGGTACGGAGCGCTACTCATCTACGACGAGGTCATGACTGGCTTCCGGCTGGCCTACGGCGGGGCGCAGGAGCTGTTCGGCCAGCGGCCTGACCTGACCGTGTTGGGCAAGATCGTCGGCGGTGGGCTGCCGGTGGGGGCGTATGGCGGCCGGGCCGACGTCATGCGGAAGGTCCTGCCGGCCGGGCCGGTGTTCCAGGCCGGCACGCTCTCCGGCAACCCGCTGGCGATGGCCGCCGGCATCGCCACGCTGCGCGAGCTGAAGGAGCGGCCGCCGTATGATCGCCTGGAGCAACTTACGCGGCAGCTGTGCGACGGGCTTGCGGCCGCAGCCAAATCGGCGGGCGTGCCGCACGCGGTCAACCGGGTCGGTAACATGTGGACGCTGTTCTTCGCCCCGGGGCTGGTCGTCGATTACGACACCGCCCGGGCGAGCGACACGGCCCGGTTCGCCCGCTTCTTCTGGGCGATGATGGACCATGGCATCTACCTGCCATGCAGCCAGTTCGAGGCGGCGTTCATGTCCGCGGCCCACACGGACGACCACGTCGCGCAAACGATCGCCGCGGCACGCGAGGCCCTGGCCACTGCGGCGTAATCGCCGTCACTCCTCCGTGATGGAAGCGCGGATCGCCTTCAACACGGGCTCGCTGCGGTCCTGCTCGAGGTCGTTGAACTGCCAGAGCACCAGCACGGTGCCGTCCTCGGCCCGGAATGAGCGGATGCCCGCCGTGTTGGTCAAGTCGAAGCTGAAGAAGTGGACGTCGTGGCCGACCGCCGGCTGATCGGCGATCGACTCGACCTGCGCCTCCGCCTCCAGGCCCGGGTACTCGGCCCGAAGCGATTCGAGCGCGGAGTCGGCCATGCTGGCGATGTCCGGGGCGTCGGCGTCGAACGTGACGATCAGGAATGCCGTGTCCGGGCTCTGCACGGAAACCGTCCACCCGGATTCGTGATCCTCGCGCTCCAGTGTCCAGTTCTCCGGGTAGCGGAACGCGATGCCGCTCTCGTGGAAGTGCGCCGCCATGCGGGACGTCCTCGCGGGATGGGCCGGGCGACGGACTATTCTACCTGCGGGCGGATAGTTGCAACACGGTTGCCCCACCCGACCGCGTGGCGCTAGGATGTGAGCACTCGGGCGCCCGTAGCTCAACTCGACAGGGCGTCGGACTTCGGCAAGGTCATGATACGAAGAACCCCCGCAACTCCCGGGGTTATTGCGTTTCTGGCCTCTGTACTTGCTCTGCCGACACCTGCGCGCGGGTGTCAGCGGGTGTCAGCGGGTGTCAGGGCTGGTGTCAGGACCCTCGATGGTGGGGCCGGCTTTCGGCGGATCCTCCGCGGTCCCATCCAACTCGCCGTCGCGTCAGACCGCTTGGCCGCCCACTTGAGCTAGCGATGGACCTGGCCCACGAATGGTGCTGCCGGCCGCCGTCGGCTGACTTGATCGACGCAACTGCCCTTCGCCGGCGGGGCGGGGCGTCCGTGTCCCGGCACTGGTGTCGGGACTCGGAGCAGGAGCAGCGGCGCACGCCAGCAGGGCCGCCCGCCCGTGGCTCCCGGCTCTCACAGTCGCCGGCCGTCTCCGCCAGCTCGGTCAGCTCCGCGGCGTCGTCCGGGTTGGCCTCGGGGCAGGTCGGACGGCCGCCCTCCGGCGGTTCGAAGCGTCGCGGTCGCTCCGCCGTTGCCGCAGCCACACATACTCGCATTCCAGCGCGGCGAGTATGTCTAGGATCGACGCCAGCTGCGAGCGCGCTTGCTGCGCGCTGTGGTCGTCCCTGGTGTCGGTCATCGGTAAACCCTCGCATTCAGGGTTTGCCCCGGGCCGGCGGGTGGTAACGACACCCGGCCGGAGGGAGGGTGCACGTCCCGCCAAGAGGGGCGGGCCGTCAGACCGGACGATCGGAGTCACGGCGGAATTTGAGCCAGACGCCCTGCAGTCGGGCGCGGGGACCGCGGCCGCCTATCCCAATGTTGCCGGTTTCGCGCAAAGGTGACCAGACCCGCGGCTGTTTAGACTGGCCGAACCCAATTCTCTGGAAATGTGGTGGGTGAGAGCTAGTGCCGGGCGGAGGCGTGTGGTACCGTCGGCAGATGGGCCGCGCGGCCTATTTGACTATCCGCGGCTTGTTGAACCGGCAACGTCGTGCGCCAGGCCCGTTCCCGTTGGCGGCCGAACCGTTGGGGAATGCCAGCGTGGTTTCGGTAGAATCCCGTACGACAACACATGTTCCCGGCGTCGTGGGATAGATCAGACTAACAGACTTCCCGTCGGAGGCCCGGGCCAATGAGTCCCCTCATCATCACCGTGATCGTGGTCCTGGGCGTCGGGCTGCTGCTCGCGCTCTGGCTCATGGGCGTCTACAACGGGCTGGTGGTCGCCCGGAACCGGTTCGAAAACGCCTTCGCCCAGATCGACGTGCAGCTCAAGCGCCGGTACGACCTGATCCCGAATCTTGTCGAAGCCGTCAAGGGCTACATGGGCCACGAGCGGGAGACGCTTGAGGCCGTCATCAAAGCCCGCAATAGCGCGTTCGCGGCCGAGCAGAAGGTCGCCACCAACCCGAGCAATGCGGCGGCCGTGAAGGACCTCAACCAGGCCGAGACGCAGCTGGGCGGCGCCCTCGGCCGGCTCTTCGCGTTGTCCGAGGCGTACCCCGACCTCAAGGCCAACCAGAACATGCTCGCGCTGCAGGAGGAGCTGACCTCGACGGAGAACAAGATTAGCTTCGCCCGGCAGGCCTTCAACGACGCCGCCACCGCTTACAACAACAAACGCGAGGTGTTCCCGGCCGTCACGGTGGCCGGCACGTTCGGCTTCACGCAGGCGGCGCTGCTCGAGGCCGCCCAGGCCGAGCGCGAGGCGCCTCGGGTGTCGTTCAAGTAGCCCGGCACTCAGCACCACCGGACCGATCGCCGAGTCCCCTGGCCCCGTGGCGCTCCGACCATGGCCATCGACTTCTTTCAACAGCAGGATACGGTCCGGCGCAAGACCTCCCTGCTGGTGGTCTATTTCGTCCTGGCAATCCTGGCCCTGATCGCCTTGGTGTACGGGCTGTTGCTGGCGCTCAACCTGTACGGCACGGGCGAGATGGTGTCCTTGTGGCAGCCGGAGTTGCTGCTGGTCGTCGCGGCCGGGGTCGGGGTGGTGGTCGGCGGCGCCAGCGTGTTCAAAGTGGCCCAGCTCGCGTCCGGCGGCCAGGCCGTGGCCTTGATGATGGGCGGCGCCGAAGTGCCCGGCACGACCCGGGACGCCCACGAGCGGCGGCTGCTCAACGTCGTCGAGGAGATGGCCATCGCCGCCGGCGTGCCGGTGCCCCCCGTCTACGTCCTGGACGAGCCCGGCA
>DASXAN010000758.1:0-10834 GCA_036406755.1 Gemmataceae bacterium | reverse complement strand
TCAATCAGCACGACCTCCTGCGCCGGCGCGTCCTTGAACCGCGGGAGGCGGTACTCGGCGAAGTTGGCGTTGAGCACCTTGCCGTCGGCGAAGTCGATCCGCTCGAAGAGCGCCCCGCCGAGGCCCATCGTCACCGCTCCTTCGATCTGGTTCTTGAGGTGGTCCGGGTTCAGCACCGCCCCGCACTCGAACGCGGTCACGGCCCGCAGCCGCGGTTCCTTCAGGTTCTTCAGCCGGAAGGCGAGCGGGTCCAGCCCGGCCGCGGCGGCCAGGTCGTCCATCGCCGACTCGCGGGCGAAGGTGTTGGCCGTGGACGCCAGCGCCCGGTACGACCCCTGTCGCAGCGGGTAGTCGGAGCCATGGAACTCGATCACCTGGTTGGCGACGTCGTAGGGCGTGCCGATCGCCGACCCGCCGGAGTTGTAGTTGTGAAACTCCCAGGCCGTCAGCGTGCCGTCGCCGGTGACGCCGGCGGACACGTCGATCACCCCGGCGGGCCGGAAGTAGGCCCAGGTGAACTCCTCCTCCCGCGTCCAGGCGACCTTGACCGGTTTGCCGGCCGCCTTGGCCAGCCGGGCCGCCTCCACGGCCGCGTCGCCGGTGTGCTTGCCGCCGTAGCCGGACCCCATGTCCGGGACGATGACGCGGACCTTCTCCTCCGGCAGGCTGAACGCGCCGGCCAGCTCGGAGCGGACGCGGAACGGCTGCTGCGTGCCCGTCCAGACGGTGAGCTTGCCGTCGTCCCACTCGGCGACCGCCACTCGCGGCTCCAGCGGCACGTGGGCGATGTACGCCACCGTGTATGTGGACTTGACCGTGTGGGCGGCGGTCTTGAGGGCGTCGGCGACCGAGCCCTTCCTCGTCGGCCCGCCCCGGCCGCCGAACCCGCCGCCGCCCCGGCCCTGGCTCCGCTGCTCTTTCAGGTGCTGGAACAGGTCGGCAGCCGACACCTGCGGCACCGTCTGCCACTCGGCCTGGATGGCGGCCAGGGCGTCGGCCGCGGCCTGGGCCGTCGGCGCGACCACGCCGACGAACTCGCCGTCACGCACCACCTTCACGTCCGGCAGCGCCTCGGCGTCCTTGGTCGTCACGGACTTGAGCTTCGCCCTGAACGCCGCCGGGCGGAGAATTCGGCCGAAAAGCATCCCCGGCCGGCGGATGTCGGAGGCGTACTGGTGGCCGCCGGTGACGATCGCCCGGCCGTCCACCTTCGGCACCGACGTGCCGGCCACCGTCCACCGCCGCGGGTTCGTCCCCGGCGTGTCGGCGGCGACGGCCTTGACGAGTTTCTTGCCGTGCGTCAGTTGGCCGTATGTGAACGAGGGGCCGGTCCGGGCGGTCACCTTGCCGTCGGCGACGATGAACTGGTCGCGGTCGAGCTTGGCCTGCTCGGCCGCCATGTCCACGAGCGCCTCCCGGGCCGCGGAGGCGACCCGACGGAGGTGGGCGAACGTTCGCGGCGTGGACTGGCTGCCGGACGTGCCGCCGTCGTCCGGCACGCGGTCGGTGTCGGCCATGACCATCGTGATCCGCTCGACCGGCACCCGCAACTCCTCGGCCACGCCTTGCGTCAGCGACGTGCGGATGTTCTGACCGATCTCGACCTTGCCGGTGTAGACGGTGACCGCCCCGTCCTCGCCGATGTGCAGCCAGGCGCCGATCTGTGCCGGCCCGCGGTTGCCGCCACCGCCCCGGCCGCCGCGCCGCCCCGGCGGCTGGGCTGGGGCGGTTTCGCCGAGCCAGAGCGCGACGACCAGGCCGGCGCCGGCGATGCGGAAGAAGTCGCGGCGGTTGACGGCCCAGGCCGGCGTCTCGAAGAACTCATACCGTTCGGGTTCGATGTCCGTGGGCAGCCACGAATCCTCGTTCCCACGCGGAGCGTGGGAAGGCAGGTCTTCGCCGCTCCGCGGCGCGATCGGGGACTGGACGGGCCGCGGAGCGGCCGAACTTGCGTTCCCACGCGGAGCGTGGGAACGAGGGGTGTGCGGATCATGCGGGAGCCACGTGCTCATTTGCCACCCCCTTTCATCGCCTTGGCCGCCCGTTCGACGGCGGTGACGATCCGGCCGTAGGTGCCGCAGCGGCAGATGTTGCCGTTGAGGCCGCGGACAATCTCGTCCCGACTCGGCGACGGGTTGTCTGCGAGGAGTGCGGCCGCGGCCATGATCATGCCCGGCGTGCAGTAGCCGCACTGCATCGCCCCGACGTCGAGGAACGCCTGTTGGAGCGGGTGCAGCTTAGCCCCGGTCGCCAGGCTCTCGATCGTGTGGACCTGTTTGTTCCCGACGGTGCCGATGCGGGTGACGCAGGAGTGAGTCTTTTGCCCGTCGAGGTGGACGGTGCAGGCGCCGCACTTGCCCTCGCCGCAGCCGTACTTGCTGCCGGTCAGGCCGAGGTCGTCGCGGAGGACGCTGAGCAGGGTGCGGTCGGGGTCGGCGGTGACGGGGCGGGCGTCGCCGTTGACGTGGAGCTGGGTGACGGTCGGCATGGCGTGCCCTCGCGGAGAACGGTCCCCGGGGTCCAGTGTATTCCGCCGTGACGCGCCGCAAAACGTAAACTGTGCCTCCGTGACTCGTGACCCTCCCGAGGACTCCACCGATGCGCCGCCTGCTCGCACTGACACTGCCGCTCTTCGCCCTGACCGCCGCCCGCGCGGACGACCCGCCCAAGGGCGACATCACCAGGTACACCTTCGCCGCCAGCAAGGTCTTCCCCGGCACCACCCGCGACTACTGGGTCTACGTCCCCAAGCAGTATGACCCGGCCAAGCCGGCGTGCGTCCACGTCAACCAGGACGGCGTCCAGTTCAACGCCCCGGCCGTGTTCGACCGCCTGATCCACGAGAAGAAGATGCCGGTGACGATCGGCGTGTTCGTCCGCCCCGGGGTGGTCAAGGCCGCGTCGCCGCAGGCGCTGGACCGCTTCAATCGCTCCTACGAGTATGACGGCCTCGGCGACGCCTACGCCCGCTTCCTACTGGACGAGTTGTTGCCGGAGGTGGAGAGAAAGACGGCACCCGACGGCCGGCCGATCCGCCTGTCGCGCGATGGCAACGACCGCTCCATCGGAGGGTCCAGCAGCGGGGCGATCGCCGCGTTCACGGCCGCGTGGGAGCGGCCCGACGCCTTCCGCCGGGTGTTCAGCGCGATCGGCACCTACGTCGGCCTCCGCGGCGGCAACGTCTACCCGACTCTCATCCGCAAGTTCGAGCCGAAACCGCTGCGCGTGTTCCTCCAGGACGGCAGCAACGACCAGAACATCTACGGCGGCGATTGGTGGATGGCCAACCAGGAGATGGAGCGGGCGCTGACGTTCGCCGGCTACGAGGTCAACCACGTCTGGGGCACCGGCGGCCATAGCGGCCAGCACGCCACGCAGGTGTTCCCCGAGGCGATGGCCTGGCTGTGGAAGGACTGGCCGGCCCCGATCAAAGCGGGCCACGGATCAGCGCAGTTGCAGGAGATTCTGATCCCCGGCCAGGGCTGGCAACTCGTCGCCGACGGCTACCGCGCCACCGAAGGCCCGGCCGTCAACGCCAAGGGCGAGGTGTTCTTCAACGACGTGCCCAACAGCAAGACGTACAAGATCGGCCTCGACGGCAAGGTGACACAGTTCCTGGCCGACTCGAAGCGCGGCGACGGTCAGGCCTTCGGCCCGGACGGCCGGCTCTATGCCGTCGCCTCGGGGGCCAACCAGATCATCGCCTACGACCTGGACGGCAAGCCGACGGTGATCGCCGACGGCTTCCGCGGGAACGACCTGGTGGTGCGGCACGACGGCGGCGTGTTCGTGACCAACCCCGGCTGGGACGGCAAGGAGCCGAGTAAGGTATGGTTCGTCAGCCCAGCCGGCGAGAAGAAGGTCGTGGACACCGGGCTGAAGTTCTCGAACGGAATCACGCTATCCACCGACCAGTCGTTGCTTTACGTCGCCGACAGCCGCACCCGCTGGGTGTACAGCTATCAGGTCCAGCCGGACGGCTCCCTCAAGAACAAGCAGAAGTTCTACCACCTGCACGTCCCGGACACGGCCGACGACAGCGGGGCAGACGGCCTGCGCGTTGACACTGCCGGCCGACTTTTCGTGGCAAGCCGAATGGGAATTCAGGTTTGCGACCAGGCCGGGCGGGTGAACTGCATCATTCCGACTCCCAACGGCCGGGTGGCTAACCTATGCTTCGGCGGCGCCGAGTTCGACACTCTGTACGCGACCTGTGGGGATAAGGTGTACAAGCGACAACTGAAAATGCGAGGAGCCAACGCCTTCCAGCCGCCACACAAGCCGGCGCCGCCTCGGCTGTAGCCGTACAACCGGCAGGAACGGTCGGGTAAAGGTTGAGGCGGAGATAAAAAAAGCCAAAGGTTGCTTGTATGCGGATTGCTGAGCGAATACGCTAACTGACACTTGGTTCATCCATCGGATACTCTGAGCCGGCAACTGGCGGCTGGGTTTATCCCTGTTCATCGGTCGTAAGGCCGGGTGACTTGCCCCAACCGGCCTGAGGAGAGGTTTGTTCATGTTTGTCCGGCCTCGCTTTGCGTCTCCCCTGGCAGCGTTCGCCCTGGCTGTCATGGTCGGGTTCGGTGTGGTATCGCCGGTCGCTGCCCAGCTCCAGTGGGACCCCGGTCAGACGGGGCCATCGACCGGCCCGTCGGGTGGTGACGGCACGTGGACGACCACTGCCGTCGCCAGTTGGTTCGACCCCGGTGCGGCGGCCAACGTCTCGTGGAGCAACGGCGCGACGGCGACGTTTTCCGGGGCGGCGGGCACCGTCACCATCGACAACACGGGCGCCGGCGGGGCGGTCCAGGCGGCCGGGTTGACCTTTTCGACCACCGGCTACACCATCACCGGCAGCCCACTCACCCTGACCGGCGGCGGCGTGATCGACACCACGTCCGTCAACGCCACCATCGGCTCGGGGATTACGGGCAACGTCGGGCTGACCAAGAACGGCACGGGCACGCTGACCCTGAGCGGCCCCGGCACTTTCACCGGTCTGACGGCGGTCAACGCCGGGGTCCTGGCCATAACGAACGCCGCCGCGCTGGGTGGTACGGCCGAGGCCACGGTCGTCATCGGCGGGGCCGCCCTGCAGGTCAGCGGAGGGATCACCGCGATCGCCGAGCCGCTCATCCTCAACGGGACCGGCGTCGCCAACGACGGGGCGCTGCGGAACACGGCCGGCAACAACAGCTGGAGCGGTGCCATTTCCCTCAGCACGGCCACCCGGATCAACGCCGACGCCGGGACGCTGACCATCTCCGGCGGGATCTCCGGGACCGACCAGAACCTGACCATCGGCGGGGCCGGGAACACGACGATCAACACGGCCGGGATCAGCACGGGTGCCGGGACGCTCACCAAGGACGGGTCCGGCACCCTGACCCTGGCAGTGGGCAGTATCTACACCGGGGCGACCGCGATCAACGCCGGGGTCGTGTCGGTCACGAACGCCACCGGCCTGGGCACCACGGCCGGCAATACGACCGTCGCCGGCGGGGCCGCCCTCCAGGTGAGCGGCGGCATTACCATCGCCGAGCCTCTCGTGCTCAACGGCACCGGCATCTCCAACGCCGGGGCGCTGCGGAAGACGGCCAGCAACAACACGACGCTCAGCGGGGCCGTCACCATCGCCTCGAACACGCGGATCAACGCCGACGCCGGGACGCTGACCATGTCGGGGGCGGTCGGCGTCGGGGCCAACACCCTGACCGTCGGTGGGGCCGGGAACACGACGATCTCCGGCCAGATCACGCTCTCCACAGGTGGCACGTTCATCCACGATTCGGCCAGCACGGTCTCGATCACCAACGGCGCCAACGGCGGGGCGACGGGCACGTTCCTCGGGTCGATCCAGGTGACGAACGGCGGCACGATCAGCTACAACACGCAAACCGCTCTCGGCACGACCGGGGCGGCTGGCACCATCCTTTTGGACAACGGCACCCTGTTGAACACTGCTACGGGCAATGCCGGAACGTACATCACAACCAACCGCAACATCGTCCTCGGCCCCGGCGGCGGGACTCTGCGGTGGGATGATACGGGCCTGACTTCGGGCAGCCCGAACATCATCATCATCCAGAACACGGCCCCCGGGACGACGATCCAGGGCAACCAGGGCGGGGCGCTAAACAAGACCGGTGGCGGGATCATCGCCATCGCCCAGCCGGCAACCTACGACGGGCCGACCAACATCTTGGCCGGTGCCCTGCGGGTCCGCACCAACAACAACATCTTCCCAACGGGCACGGCCCTTTCGGTCTCCGCCGGGGCGGTGTTCGACCTGAACCAAGTCAGCCAGCAGGTCGGGTCGCTGACCGGGGCCGGCGACGTCAACCTCAGCGGCGGCGCATTTACCGTCGGCAACAGCAATTCGACCGTGTTTACAGGCCGGATCACCGAGGGGCTGTACGTCGGCAATGGCGGCGTCAACGGCACATTGACGAAGGTCGGTACGGGATCGTTGACGGTCGGGTCGACGAACTACTACAGCGGGGGAACCACGATCGTGGGCGGTGTGCTGTCCGTTGGCACCCTGACCGACGGTGGAGTAAGCGGGTTTAACATCACGGCGGCGACGGCGGGGTCGAACAGCATCACCGTCAGCAGCGCGGCCGGGTTGACGACCGGGATGACGATGGTGAACCGAAACCTCACCTTCGGCAGCACCATCACGGGCATCTCCGGCACGACCATCACTCTTTCGGCGCCGGCCACCACGACCGTGACCACCGCGATCGCGGCCGCCGCCGGTTTTCCCGGCGGCATCGGCATGGCCCCCAACGCCGCGTCCAATCTGGTCCTCAGCGGCGGTACGCTGCTGTTTACCGGTCCGGCCGCCAGTTCCAGCCGGCTCTTCACTGTCACGTCAGCCGGCGGCACGTTGGATGCCTCCGGCTCCGGGCCACTGACTTTGTCGAATACCGGGGCGAATGTTGCCTCCGATAAGGCGAATACTGCCTTCACCCTCACGTCTGGAAGTACGACCGTCGGCATCGGGACCGCGCTGCCGTCCACCCTCTCGGGGCTGGCCATTGGCATGCCCGTGTCTGGAACCGGTATTGCCGCGGGCGCGACAGTCACGTCCATTGGTGTCAACACGTTTACCCTCAGCGCGCCCGCCACTGCTGGTGGCAGTCAGACGCTCACCTTTACGTCACTCGACCGGACGTTGACCCTGACCGGGTCGAACACCGGGGCGAATACTGTCGCGGGAGTCTTGGCTGATTCGCCGACGACGAAGTTGGGCGTGACCAAGACCGGCCCCGGCACCTGGGTCCTGACCGGCACCAACACCTACACCGGCCCGACGCTCGTGAGCGGCGGCACGCTCCAGATCGGCGCCGCCCCCGGCGGCCCGGGGGCGCTCTCCGCCGTCAGCACGCTCACCGTGAACTCGGGCGGGACGGTGGCCGGCTTCGGGACCATCAACAGGCCCTCCACCGTCGCCAGCGACGGGATCATCGCCCCGGGGGCCAGCGCCGGCACGCTCTCGTTCTTGAATGGGCTGACGGTCAACGGCACCTATGGCTGGGAGCTGGCCACGGCCGGGTCGTCCGCCGACCCGATCACCAACCCCGGCGGCAGCACTCCGGGCGGCCCCCAGACCAACCACGACGCCCTCCTTGTCGCCGGCCCGCTCGACTTCACCGGCTCGACGCTGAACATCACCAGCCTCGGGACGACCGGCTTCGACAACACCCAGCCGTACAGCTGGCAGATCGCCACCGCGTCCGGCGCCATCACCGGCCTGCCGACGCTCGGCACCATCAGCGGCGCCGACTTCGGCAACCTCAACGGCGGCGCGTTCACGGTGGCGACCAGTGGCGGCATGGTCCTCCTGAACTTCACCCCGACCCCGGTGCCGGAGCCGGCGTCTATCCTGCTCGTCTGCGGGGCGGCCGCCGGGCTCGGCTGGTGGAAGCGCCGCCGCACGGCGACCGCCTGACCCGACGCGACTCGAAATGCGACCGGCCGCCCCGGATCATCCGGGGCGGCCGGTTTCGTCTTGCAACCACTTCGGTGACCGGGCGAGCGGCGGGCGGGGTACCCGCTCGCGGGTCGCGCCGTCACGGGCTCACGTCCACCGGTGCCGCGACCGCCGGCATCGGAGTGCCGGCCCGGGCCGCCCGGCCCACCTCCGGGGCGTCCGGGGCCAGGTCGCCGTCGGGGGCCGGGCGGAGGCGGCCGGCCAGGACGATGCTCGCGGCCGTCGCCACCCCGGCCACGAGCCCGACCACCGGGAAACCTTCCAGCGGCTGCCCCTCCGTCCCGCCGATCAGCCGCCCGGCGAGGTACGTCGCCGCCCCGTTCGCCAGGTGCTGCACTGCCGCGTTCAGGCTCATGAACCCGCCCCGGTCCTGCGGGGCGGCGCTGGCCGTGATCATGGCCATCGCCGGCACCATCCGCCCGGACGAGGTAATCCAGAAGACCGTCGTCACCGCCAGAATCGCGGCCAGCGCGGTCCCGGCCGGCAGGTTGGTGATGACCAGGATCAGGCCGAGCGTCGCCGCGGCGCACAGGCGGAACACCGGCAGCTTGCCGAGGTGGTCGGCCAGCCGGCCGATCGGCGTGAGCGTGACCAGGGTGGCGAGGCCGCCGCACACGTACATCAGGCCGAGCTGCTCGTGCCCCATGCCGACGTTGGACTCCAGGAACGTGGCCAGGAACGGGAACAGGGTGAACGAGCCGAACGCCAGGGCGACGGTCAGGGCGAACGCCCGCAGGTGGTTCGGCTCGGTGAACAGCCGCCACTTCGGTCCCGGCCGGGCCGGCGCCCGGCCCAGGTGGCCGCGGAGCGGCGGCAGCAGCACCGCGGCCAGGGCGAGGACGGCCACGCCCAGCCCGCCCAGGGCCAGGAACGGGGCGTGCCAGTCGAACCAGTGTTCCAGCTGCAACCCGAGCGGGACGCCGGCGATCGAGGCCACCGAGAACGCCGACATGACGACGCCGGTCGCCGCCCCGCGACGGGCGTCCGGGAACGCGTCGCCGACGCACGCCAGTACGAGGGCGGCCGCCACCCCGCCGAACGCCCCGGCCACCGTCCGGGCGGCGAGCAGGGCCCAGTAGGTGGTGACGACCCCGCACAGGAACGTCCCGGTCGTGAACCCGGCGTACAGGGTCAGCAGGGCGGCCTTGCGGCCGAACCGGTCCACGACGCGGGACGCAACCAGGGCGGCGACGCCGGCGCTGACGGTGTAGGCGGCCACGACGGCCCCGAACTGCTCCGTGGTAAGGTGCATCTCGCGGATGTATGTCGGGCCGAGGGGCATGATGATCATGAAGTCCACGATGTGCGTGAACTGCACGGCCGCCAGTACCAGGAGTAGTAGCCACTCGCGGGCCGTCAGGCGGTGTGCCCCCTTCCTGCGACCCGCCCGCGGACCCGCGGCCGCACCCCCCGGTCCTTCGCCCATCACGACCTCCTCCCCGTCGCCACACCCGTCCCAGAGATGGATACTGCCCGGCGAGTTGGTTATAACAGCCCTACCGATTTTCGTCGTCCGCAATTCGCGGGCCGGCGGACCGACGCCGCCGACGCGGACGGGGTTCGCGCCGACCGGAGGACAGTCGTGCCACGTCGCTTGCTCGTCACGGTTTGCGTCGCGGCCGCATTCGCGCCGTTCGCTCAGTCGGCCAGCCCGGACGCGGCCGCATCCACTGCGGCGGTGGCCGCGCTGGGCGAATACCTGCGGCTCGACCCCGGCAAACGGCCGCCGGTCGCCGGCCAGCCGTTCGCCGCCGTGTCGCTGACAAAGGCGGACGCCGACGCCGCCCGTCAGCTGCTCTGGGACGACCACGTCCGCCGCGTCCGCGCGGACCGGGCCAAAGAGTGGGCCGACCGTATTGTCCATGTCGGCGACTCCGAGATGCGCTTCGCCTTCCGCGTCTTCGGGGAGAAGCCGGCCGGCGGGCGGAGCCTGTACCTGTCCCTGCACGGCGGTGGCGGCGCGCCCAAGCGAGTCAACGACAGCCAGTGGGAGAACCAGAAGCGGCTGTACTCCCCGGCCGAGGGCGTCTACCTCGCCCCGCGGGCGCCGACGGACACGTGGGACCTGTGGCACCTGCCGCCGGTCGGCTTACTGCTGGAGCGGGTGATTGCCGACGCGATCGTCTTCGAGGGGGTGGACCCGGACCGCGTCTATGTGACCGGGTACTCGGCCGGCGGCGACGGCGTTTACCGCCTGGCCCCGCGGCTGGCCGACCGCTGGGCCGCCGCCGCCATGATGGCCGGCCACCCCGGCGAAATCTCACCGCGCGGGCTGCGGAACGTGCCGTTCGCCATCCACGTCGGCGAAAAGGACGGGGCGTACGAGCGGAACAAGCGGGCGGCCGAGTGGGGCAAGAAGCTGGACGACCTCCGCCAGCAAGACCCCGGCGGGTACGAGCACGAGGTCGTGCTGCACGCCGGCAAGGGCCACTGGATGGACCGCGAGGACGCGGCCGCGATCGGGTGGATGGCCAGGCACCGCCGCAACCCGACCCCGACCCGCGTCGTCTGGGTACAGGACTACGTCCCCCGGCCGTGGCAGTACTGGCTGGCCGTGCCGGTCGGCGAGGCCAGGAAGGGGGCGGAGGTGACGGCGGAGGTCGCCGGTCAGCGGGTCACGGTCACGGCGGACGGCCCGTCCGCCCTGGTCGTCCGCTTGAGCGACGCCCTGCTCGACCTGGACCGGCCGATGGAAGTCGTGGTGAACGGCAAGCCGGCGTTCGCCGGGCCGGCGCCGCGGACGGTCGCCGTCCTCGCCGCCACCCTGGCGGAGCGCGAGGACGCCAAGCTGGCATTCCCCGCCGAGGTGCGGGTGGACGTACCGCGGGCCGGCAAATG
>DASXAN010000757.1:0-2130 GCA_036406755.1 Gemmataceae bacterium | reverse complement strand
CATCAGCAGGGTGGTGGTCTTGCCGGCGCCGTTGGGGCCGAGCAGGGCGACCCGCTCGCCCCGGCGCACGGTCAGGTCGACGCCGTCCACGGCCCGGCCGCGGCGGTACGTCTTCAGGAGCCCGCGGGCGCGGAGGACGTCACTCATACCGGCCAGTGTCCCAGCCGTCACCGACAAATGGCCACCGGATAACCCCAGCTTGTGCGGTTCCCGGCGCCGCAGGAGGATGCGCCGATGAACGAAGAACTGTCCCTGCGGTTGCGGCGCGAGCTCGGCTGGGGCCGGGTCGCGGCCACCCTCACCACCCACGCCGCCGGCGGCCTCCCCGACAACGACTTCATCCTGGCCGCCAAGCTCGACCGCCCCTGACCGGCTCCCAGGTTCGTTGCCGATCATCCGGGACGCCACGGGCCGCGACGCCCAGGCGTGCGCGGCCATCTACGCCCCGTATGTGACCGGCTCGGCCATCTCCTTCGAGCTCGAGCCGCCCGGGGCGGCCGAGATGGCCGGGCGCATCGCCGCGGCCGGCGAACGCCACGCCTGGCTGGTGCTCGAGGACGGCGGCCGGGTGGTCGGCTTCGCCTACGGGCAGGAATTCCGGGAGCGGCCGGCATACCGCTGGGCGTGTGAGACCAGCATCTATCTGGAGGCCGGGCGGCGGCGGACCGGCGGCGGCCGGGCCCTCTACGCCGCCCTGCTGGAGCGGCTGGCCGGGCGCGGCTACCGGCGGGCCTTCGCCGGCATGACGCTCCCCAATCCGGCCAGCGCCGGCCTCCACCGCGCCCTCGGGTTCGAGCCGGTGGGCGTCTACCGCCAGGTCGGCTGGAAGCACGGCGCCTGGCACGACGTCGCCTGGGTGCAGCTGGCGCTGGCGACCGGCCAGGACCCGCCCGCCGAGCCGCGCTGACGCCGCGCCGGGCTGACGCCGCGCCGGGCGGGCCGTCAGGCGTAGGCGCCGCGCAGCACCGACCGGCCCGAGTGGGCGGGGTCGCCGTCGGCCGGCTCGAGGCTGACGTCGATCGCCCGGTAGCGGACGGCGACGTCGGCGGGCAGGCTCCAGATGCCCTTGCCGTCGGGGGCCAGGACGCCGACCGGGAACGCCTCGCCGGGGCCGCCGACCAGCCAGACCTCGTAGAAGGCGCCGGCCGGGGGGCGGGGCAGGTCGCGGGCGGTCATGGTCATGACCTGGCCGTCGCCGGCGCCCCGCATGCGCGCCTCGGCGCTGGCCCCGCCGGCGGCCGGGGCGGCCAGGGCGACCGTCTGGCCGCCGCCGCTGTCGCGGTCCCGGACGGCGACCAGGCCCCCGACCCCCAGGACCAGGGCGACCACGACCGCGGCCGCCCCGAGCAGCCAGCGCCGCCGCCGGTGGCGCGCCCCGGAGCCGGCCAGCGGGCCCGCGGCCGGCGCGGGGGGCGGCGGCGGGAGGTCGGCCGGGGCCGCGAACGGCAGCCTGGAGGCGTCGCGCAGGGCCGAGGAGGCGACGGCGACCGCGGCCAGGTCACGGCGGCAGGGGTCGCAGCCGGCCAGGTGCCGGTCGACGGCCACGGCGGCGGCCGGGGCCAGCTCGCCGAGCAGCAGCCCGGGGAGGTCGTCCCGGGGGTGCCGGCCGGTCATGGCTCAGCCCGCCTCGCCGAGCATGTCGGCCAGGCGGCGCAGGCCGCGGAAGGCCCGCGCCTTGACCGTGCCCAGCGGGATCCCGAGCCGGTCGGCGATCTCGGTCTGGGTGAGGTCGCCGAAGTAGGCCAGGGTGAGGACCTCGCGCTGCTCGACCGGCAGGCGCTCGAGGGCGGCCCGCACCTCGCTGGCCCGGACGTAGCGCTCGGCCAGCTCCCGGCCGTCGTCCCCGGCGACGTCGCGCAGCTCCTCGATCGGCACGATGGTCGCGTGCCGGCGGCGGAGCTGGTCGATGGCCCGCTTGCGGGCGATCCCGAGGACCCAGGCCTCGAGGCTGCGGGCGGGGTCGTAGCGGTCCCGGTTCCTCCACACCTCGTAGAACACACGTTGCAGCACGTCCTCGGCCTCGTCGCGGGACACGAAGCGGCGCAGGTAGCCGAGCACCATCGGGCCGAGGGCGGTGTAGCACTCCTCGATCGCCCCCTCCTCGCCGGCGGCGAGTCGGGCCCTCAGGTC
>DASXAN010000756.1:0-2706 GCA_036406755.1 Gemmataceae bacterium | reverse complement strand
CTGCATTTTTGCTCGCTCCGGACTGATGTCGATTTGCCCGTAATGACCGGCTACATGACGGAGTTGGCCGAACTCCTCGCAAAGCCACCCGCGAGCATCGATGTCCGGGTACATGCACTGGAAGAAGTGGATATCGCCGTGATTTCACGGCTGGAATCGTTGACGATCCTTGACGACATAGCAGAAGAAGTGACCGGTCATCTCGGTCCGAAATACGGACACGTGCGGACCGTCATTCTCTCCAACGAAGATCACCCGTTTGCCATCGCGGCGCTGCGAGCTAAACCCAACGCTATCTGGGGTTGTGCGTGCGGATGCGTGGCGTTCGTGTATGGGTCGTCCGAAAAACACGTGGTCTGGCACGAAGCACTGCACTTGCTGGGGGCAACCGACTGCTACGACACAGATCGTCCTGAACTCAACCCAGGACCTATATGCGAAGTTCCGAATTGCATCATGCAATATGTTCCAGATCCAGTTGCGGTCGGTCGTTGGCCTTTCCTATGTGAACGGAACCTTCGGTTTGTCCGTGCCCGCACGCTGGTATCGTGATTGGTCTACCGCCGCAGGCTCCCCTTCGCTATACCCCGGTCGGCCGAACGGCCGTCGTGATCGGGGAGGCCGCCATGTCCGCGAACCGCACGGCCCGGAACGAGGCATGGATTGCGTCGCTGGTCCTGCACGTCGGCGTACTGGCCGGGGTCGTCGCCGTCGCTGGCCGGCCGCGGGGAGCGGGTGGCGGTCCAGTCGCGGTCCACACCCGCGACCCGGGGCACGCGATTGGCGTCGTCCTGCTCGACGCCCGGCCGGTCCGCGTCCTGCCCACGCCGCTGCCGGTACCGGACCTCCAGCTTGCCCCGTCGCCGCCGCCGATCAAGCCGCCCGCGCTGCAGCCGGCCATGGTGCCGGTGCGGCCGGTGGAACACCGCGTGCCAGTGCCGAGTCCGCCGGCGGGGGGTGGGAGTCGGCCGGCGGTGGGAGGCCACCCGGCGGCCGGGGTACCCAGCGCAGCTGGGTCGCCCGCCGGTTCGCCAGCCCCCGCGGCCGTGGTTGTCAATGCCGCCCCGCCCGTCGCGGCGAGGCCGCCATTGCCCGCCGGGGCGGCGACCGCGTTCTTCGGCGTCCCGGCCGTCGGCTCGTCGGTCGTGTTCGTCCTCGACCGGTCGGCCAGCATGGGCCTGGACGGCCGCCTCGACCGCGCCCGGCGCGAGCTGGCCGCCAGTCTCCACCGGCTGCCGCCATCCGCCCGCTTCCAGGTGATCGCCTACAACAAGGCCGCCGACCCGGTCGCCGTTCCCGGGTATGGCGGGCTGCTGCCGGCGACGCCGGACGCGGTCGAAGCGGTCATCGCGGCCGTGAACCGGCTGCCGGCCGAAGGCGGGTCGGAGCACCTCAAGGCCCTCAGCGCCGCCCTGGCCCTGGGACCGGACGTGATCTACTTCCTGACCGACGAGGACGACTTGGAGCCGCGGGATGTGCGGACCGTGACGCGGCTGAACCGTCGGCGGGCGGCGATTCACGCACTCTGTCTGGTGCCGCCGGCCGGGGGCGAAACGCCGATCCGCGAGCTGGCGCGGAACAACCGCGGCGAATTCCGCGTGGTGAGGTAACCGCGCCCGGTCACTCGTGCCGGTGAGCGGCCGGCACGGCGGCGGGTGCGGCCGCGTCGGCCGGCGGCTTGCCGCGGACCACGAACCCGCCGGCGACGAACGTCGCCGAATCCCCGACGATCAGGTTGTACACCGCCTCCCGCCGGCCGGTCGGCACCACCGCCCGCACGACGGCCTCGGCCCGCTTGCCGTCCCGCCAGTGCCACACGCGGTCGCCGGGCTTCAACTCGCCGGCCCGGCGGAACTGGCCGTCCGTCAGCGAGAACGGCTGGGCGTCGGTCGTGACGGCCGTGCCGGTGTCGGTCCGTACCTGGACGAGCGCGTTCGTCGTCGTGTACAGCTTCTCGACCGTGCCCTGGCCGGCCCGGCCGTCCGGGCCGACGGTGGTGACGACATCGCCGACCCGAACCTGCTCGATCCGCTTGCTCCCGCCGGGGACGAGGACGAGCGTCCCCGCCGGGAAGCAGCCCGGATGACACGGGACCGGCAGGCCCTGCCGCGGCTTGGCGTTCGGGTCAAATGCGTTCATTTCGACGACGTACTCGGCCCGGTCGTGCTTGCCGTACACCAGGAACCGGCCGGCGGCCAGCCCGGGACCGGGCGTGGCAATGTACAGCGTCGAGCCGAACTTGGGGCCGGTGAGCCGGAACAGCGACCGCGCGGCCGACGGCTGGTTCACCCGGCCGACAAAGCCCCGCTTCTCCAGCTCGATTTGACACTCCAGCCGGACCGGGGGCAGCTCCTTGGCCAGCGGCGGACGGCTTTTCTGGTCAACCTCCGTCCCGGTCACCGGGTCGCCGTACTCGTCGTAGTTGGGCGGGGTGACGGTCAGAATGAGGACGCCCTTGCCCTCGCCCTTGGCGTTCGCCGCGGCCTCCAGGCGGACGGCATACACCGGGTGCTTGAGTTCCGGCAGCGATAAGCCGGGTGAGAAGTACGCCGAGTACAACACGATGTTGGACTTCGGCGGCTCCGCCCGCGCCGGGGCCGGCAGGAGGACCGTGACGAGCGCACCGGACACCATGATGGCGGATCGCATCGGTTGACCCCCGTCTGTGTTGGAGTCCCGGCTTCAGCCGGTCTTCGGAGTTCAGAC
>DASXAN010000755.1:0-3927 GCA_036406755.1 Gemmataceae bacterium | reverse complement strand
CGGCAGGAGCCTCGCCCTCCCGAAATCGCCTACTCTCGTCGCTACTTCTTCCCCTTGTCGCTGGTCAGCGGGAAGTCGTGCTCGTGCTCGCCCGGCTCGACCGTGACGGTCAGCTCCGACTTGTTCGTGTCACTGTACCGGGCCGGCAGGACCTCCTCATAGATCTCCACCATCGGGCTGTCCGGCGTCTCGTACATCTTCCGCTTGCCGACCACCTTGGCCGCGCGGATGACGACCTTCATCTTCGTCGGCGACACCGCGACGCGGTAGCGGCCGTCCGGCCCGAGGGTGGCGCCGGCCGTTTGGCCGTCGCCGGCCACCGGGATGAACGTGATCGACCCGTTGTCGAGCGGCTGGCCGTCCAGCGTCACCACGCCGGACAGGACCGGCTTCTTCGCCGTACAGCCGGCGGCCGCCACGAGGGCGACCGCCGCGCAAAGTCCCAACAGCCGGGAGCGGTTCATGATTTCACCCGCGGGGTCGGTTACTGGAAGTCCGTGCCCGGAATGTCGCCGGTGTTCATCGTGCTGAGCGCCTGCCAGGTGGTCAGCGTGATGCCGTCGGTGATGAAATGGACCGAGCCGTCGGCGAAGCAGGCGTTGACCCCGCCGGAGTGGCGGCTGCGGGCGGCGTACTGCTGCCCGACGCCGCCCGTTTGCGGGGCACAGGGCATGTGGGTCGGGTCGGCGTTGGGGTCACACCGCAGCGGGTAATCGACGGCCGTCGAGTTGGGGGTGTTGATGGCCATGAACCAGGACCCGCCCTGGTCGTTGAGCACGTCGCCGCGGGTGTCGTTGGCCTCGTCGGTGGGCGCGAAGATGGCCTCGGCCATCAGCAGCGTCTGGGACGTGCCGTCGACGATGTCCGTGATTTGCGTCTGGTACGGGATGAACGCCCCGAACCCGCCCGAGGACACCCAGCCGAACGGGGCCACGTGGTTGTTGGGCGGCCCCGTGAACAGGAGGTACGGCCCGTAGTTGGCGACGTAGTTCCCCCGACACCGCCAGTTCGCGTCGCCCTTCCAGAGCGCCCCCGGCCGATCGCTGGGGCAGTAGTAGGTGGGCACCGGCTGGGTGACCAGGCCGTTGGTGTTGGCCCCGGTGCCGTTCGGGGCCTGGAAAAAGCCGGCGCTCGTCTTGTACGCGCTGGCCAGGGCCGTCTGCTCCAGGTACGGCCAGATCCAGACGTAAAACGTCTTCCGCGCCGCCACCCCGGTATTCCCCTTCTCGGCACCGGGCGGGTCCTGCCGGTTGGTGCCGTACGGCAGCTTGCCCTGGGCGTCGTGGTGGTTGTGCATGGCCAGGCCCCACTGCTTGAGGTTGTTCTGGCACTTGCTCCGGGCCGCCGCCTCCCGGACCTTCTGCACCGCGGGCAGCAGCAGGCCGATGAGGATGGCGATGATGGCGATGACGACCAGCAGCTCGATCAGCGTGAACGCCGACCGCCGCGGAGGTGGGTGGAAACGCATCGAGTGTTCTCAGTCCGGTGGGATACGGGCCGGCGGGCGGACGGGCGGAAAGGCGATCGGTGTGAGTATACGTATCCGATTATGAAAAAAAAGTGAAATGACTCACACCCGCCGGCCCCTCTTGCTCCGGTTCGCCCCGGCCGGAGAATACCCGCACCCCGTCCGCCCGCCCGGAGGCCGCCGTGACCCGCCGCGTCCTGCTCGCCCTCGCCATTCTCGGACTGTTGACCATGACCGCCCGCTCCGACGAGGGCATGTGGCTGCTCAACGAGCCGCCCCGCGCCCACCTTCAGCAAAAGTACGGCTTCGACCTGACCGACGCCTGGCTGGCGAAGGCCCAGCGGGCGTCGGTGCGGTTCAACAGCGGCGGCTCCGGCGGGTTCGTCTCGGCCGAAGGGCTGATCGTCACCAACCACCACGTCGGGGCCGACGCCCTCCAGAAGCTCAGCCCGCCGGACAAGGACTACTACCGCGACGGCTTCTACGCCAAGACGCGGGCCGAGGAACTGAAGTGCCCCGACCTGGAGCTGAACGTCCTCCAGTCGATCGAGGACGTGACGGCCCGGGTGAACGCCGCGGTCAAGCCGGACCTGCCGCCGGACAAGGCGTTCGCCGCCCGCCGGGCGGTGCTGGCCGAGATCGAGAAGGAGTCGCAGCAGAAGACCGGCCTGCGGAGCGACGTGGTGACGCTCTACCACGGCGGGGCGTACCACCTGTACCGGTTCAAGAAGTACACCGACGTGCGGCTGGTGTTCGCCCCGGAGGCGGCGATCGCCAACTTCGGCGGGGACGTGGACAACTTCGAGTACCCGCGCTACGACCTCGACGTCTGTTTCTTCCGCGCCTACGAGAACGGCCAGCCGGCGAAGGTCGAGCACTTCTTCAAGTGGAGCACGACCGGCCCGGCGGAGGGCGAGCTGGTGTTCGTGACCGGCCACCCGGGGACGACCAACCGGCTGGAGACGGTGGCGAAGCTGACGCACCGCCGGGACGTGACGCTGCCCTACATGCTCGCCCGGCTGCGGTCTGCCGAGGCGGCGCTGACGCAGTTCAGCGAGCGCGACCCGGCATATGCCAAGTGGGCGGCGACCGACCTGCACCGGGTCGCCAACTCGCGAAAGGCGTTCGCGGGGCAGTATCAGGGGCTCTTGGACGCCGCCATTATGAAGGTCAAACAGGAAGAAGAGGGGAAGCTAAGCCGGCGACACACGGTCACATTCCCTGGATCGGAGCAGTCTGGATTGGCTCCGTTCGAGGCCTGGGATCGGATTGCAGACGCCCAAGCCAAGCTATCTCACTTCGAGCAGCCGTACATGCTGCTGGAGCGCGGCGACGCCTTTTACTCGGAGCTGTTCGCCATCGCGCGGCACTTGGTCCGGTTGTCGGCCGAGCTGCCGAAGCCGAACAGTGACCGCCTGCGCGAGTACCGCGACTCCAACCTCGATTCGCTCAAGTTCCAGCTCTTCTCCCCGGCCCCGATTCACCCGGAGCTAGAACGGGCCAAGCTCGTTCAATCGCTAACATTCCTGGCCGAGCGGATGGGCGGCGCTCACCCGCTGGTCGCGAAAATCCTCGGCGGCAAGGACCCCGAGCACCGGGCCGCCGACCTGGTCGCCGCTACGAAACTCGCCGATGTGAACGAGCGCAAGAAACTGTTCGACGGCGGTGCGGCCGCGATCGAAGCATCCGATGACCCCCTGATTCGCCTCGCCCGGCTGGTGGACGCCGACGCCCGCGCCGTCCGCAAGCGGTACGAAGACGAGGTGGAAGAGGTTGAGCGGCAGGCGTACGCCGAGATCGCCAAAGTCCGGTTCAAGGCCCTCGGCCGCGATGTCGCCCCGGACGCGACGTTCACCCTGCGGCTGGCGTTCGGTGTCGTGAAGGGCTACGCCGAGGACGGCAAGGCCGTCCCGTTCCACACCACCTTCGCCGGGGCGTTCGACCGGGCCGAGCGGATGCACAACCGCGAGCCGTTCGACCTGCCGCCGCGGTGGCGGTCCGGCAAGGGCAAGCTCGATTTGTCCACGCCGTTCGACTTCGTCTCGACGGCCGACACGATCGGCGGCAACTCCGGCAGCCCGGTCCTGAACCGGGCTGGCGAGCTGGTCGGCGTCAACTTCGACCGCAACCGCCACGGCCTGGTGCGGAACTTCGTCTACACCGACGAGCAGGCCCGGCACATTGCGGTGCATTCGCGTGGCGTGCTGGAGGCGCTGCGGAAGTTGTACGACTGTGAGGCGCTAGTTCGCGAGTTGACGGACGGGCGCTAACCGGGCATTAGCGCGTCGAGCCGGGCACGCAGCTTGGCGGCCAGCGGCGTCAGGTTGCGCTCGCGGAACATCTCCAGGTGAACGCCCGGCACCGGGTGAAGCTCCACGCCGTCGGTCGCCCAGGGGGACCAGCCGTAGAGCGGGTCGTCCAGAATGGTCGCCGCCCAGTTCTCCTGAATCTCCGCTTGA
>DASXAN010000754.1:0-1739 GCA_036406755.1 Gemmataceae bacterium | reverse complement strand
CCCCCCCCGCCGGTTCGCCGGCGCAGCAACTTTGGGGGGCCGCCCCGTTGACTCCGGCCGCCGAACACGGAAACTGATAGCATCCGCCCACCCCGCCGCGTCCGCACACCGTACCCACTTAGCGAAAGGGGATGACCCACCGTGACCGACTCCACCCATGACGGCCCGTCGCGCCGCCAAGTCCTGAAGGCCGCCGCCGCGTCCGCACTGGCCGGCGTCGTCCTGCCGCAGGTCCACGCCGCCGAGGACAACACCGTCCGCGTCGCCCTGATCGGGTGCGGCGGCCGCGGCACCGGGGCGGCCGAGAACGCCATGAACGTCGCCCGGTACGGGCCGGTGAAGCTGGTCGCCATGGCCGACGTGTTCGAGGACCGGCTCAAGGCGTCGTACGACCAACTCCAAAACACCAAGGTCGCCAAGCACGTGGAGGTGCCCGCCGACCGCAAGTTCATCGGGTTCGACGCCTACAAGCACGCGATGGACTGCCTCAAGCCGGGCGACGTGGCGATCTTCACCACCCCGCTGGCGTTCCGCTGGGTCCACTTCGGCTACGCGATCGAGAAGGGGCTGAACGTCTTCATGGAGAAGCCGCTGCTGGCCGACGGGCCGACGGCGAAGAAGATGTTCAAGCTGGCCGAGGAGTCGGAGAAGAAGAACATGAAGGTCGGCGTCGGCCTGATGTGCCGGCACTGCGTCGTCCGTCAGGAGCTGTTCAAGAAGATCAAGGACGGGGCGATCGGCGACATCACGCTGCTGCGGGCCTACCGGGTCAAGGGGCCCGAGGCGACCCAATACTCGTACAAGAAGGACGTCCAGTTCCCGCCCAAGAAGGAGAACGGCAAGGAGGTCGTCACCCCCGAGCTGGCCTACCAGATCCGCCGGTTCCACTCGTTCCTGTGGGCCAGCGGCGGCAGCTACAACGACTTCCTCATCCACAACATCGACGAGTGCTGCTGGATGAAGGACGCCTGGCCGGTCGAGGCCCGGGCGATCGGCGGCCGGCACTACCGGACCGGCAACCGGGGCGAGTACGTGGATCAGAATTTTGACCACTACACGGTCGAGTACACGTTCGCCGACGGGGCCAAGCTGATGCTGGAGAGCCGCAACATCCCCGGCTGCTGGCAGGCGTTCGCCAGCTACGCCCACGGGACGAAGGGGTCGGCCATCATCTCGTCGGAGAGCCACACCCCGGCCCACTCGCGGATCTTCAGCGGCCAGAAGATGCCGATCGGCCGGGTGCCGCGGCGGAACGAACCGGACGTCACCTGGAAGTGGGAAGGCGGGGAGCGGGAGCCGGACCCGTACCAGCTGGAGTGGGACGACCTGATCACCGCCATCCGACAGGACAAGCCGTACAACGAGGTGAAGCGGGGGACGGAGGCCAGCCTGATCTCGTCGATGGGCCGGATGGCCGCCCACACCGGCCAGGTCGTCACCCGCGACCAGATCCTCAACGACGGCCAGGTGTTCGCCACCGACGTGGACAAGCTGACGTCGATGGACTCACCCGCCCCGGTGCAGGCGGACAAGGACGGCAAGTACCCGGTGCCGGAGCCGGGGCGGAAGCGGATGCGGGAGTATTAGCCGGCGGCCGATCCGCGGCGCTTCCGCGAAGCGCCGCGGACCGTTCGATTTCATCGACCGCCCGCCGCCTCCTGGCCCGCCGCCGCGGCCAGCAGCTGCTGCAACTCCTCCGGGTCCACCGGCTTGACCAGGTGGGCGTCGAACCCGGCCTC
>DASXAN010000753.1:0-1597 GCA_036406755.1 Gemmataceae bacterium | reverse complement strand
GTGGGCCAGCGAATTGATCTCGCCCGCCATCGACACTTGCATCACCACCCGCTTGGTGGCGTTGACGAGGTGGCGGTAGTCGAGCTCCCGGCCGGTGAACTGGCCGTAGATGCGGTCGAACACCCGCCGGCTGCGGCGGGCCACGAACAGCCCGTTCACGTCGCTCAGGAAGTCGTACCCGACGGTGCCGGCCACGGCCCAGTCCGGCGGCAGCGGCTCGCCCTCGGCCAGGATCTTCTCGGCGACGACGTACAGCGGCCACGGCGGCAGGGCGTGCTCCCGCTCGACACTCGCGGCGGTGAACCAGTCGGTGAGCCGAACGTGATCCTGAGCCCGAAGCGCCAGCGAGGGGGAATGGCCGTCCCTAGCTGGCGCTTCGGGCTCCGTCCGGACCGCGGCCGCCTGCCGGGCGACGAACTCCTCCTGCAGCTGGTGGAAGTACCGGACCGGGTCCCGCAGCCCGTCCGGGTGGTCGATCCGCAGGCCCGTCGCCTTACCCTCCGCCAAGAGGCGGAAGGCGACCTCGTGGGCGGCCCGGAACACCTCCGGCAGCTCGACCCGGATGGCGGCCAGGTCGTTGATGTCGAAGAACCGGCGGTAGTTGATCTCCTCCCCGGCTACGCGCCAGTACGCCGGCCGGTATGCCTGGGCGTCGATCAGGTCGTGCATCAGGTCGAAGCTGGCCGGGTCGCCGGGGGTGCCGTTGTACTCGGCGACGGTCGCGTCCAGGGCGGTCCGGAACTCCGGGCAGGCGTGGTGCAACGCCGCCACCCGCCGCTTGACCACCTCCTTCTCCCGGTTCCGCTCGGCCCGGCGGAGCAGGTCCGTCTCCGCCCGGCTGGGCAGGTTGTGGATCTGCGTCAGGATGCTGAGCAGCTCCAGCACGTGCGGGTCGGTTTCGCTGACCTGCTCCGTCAGCCGGTCGCGGGCCCGGGCCAGGATCGGGTCGTAGCTGCCCGGGGCGACCGGCAGCTTGACCGTGCCGGCGAAGACGTAGAACGCCCCCTCCTCGTACACCAGCCGGAACTTGCCCTTCTCCAGCACGTCCCCGTACTGGTCCTCGAGGATCGGCAGCAGCACCTTGCCGGCCAGCTCCGGCTTGACCGGGTGCCAGTCGATGTCGAAGTGGTTGGCGACGGTCGAGCCGGCCCCGTTCTCGAGCACGTCCATCCACCACCCGTTGGCCGGGTCGTAGACGCCCATGTGGTTGGGGACGGTGTCGAGGATCAGGCCCAGCCCGGCGGCCTTGAGCGCGGCGGCGAACTCGTCGAGCCCGGCGTCGCCGCCCAGCTCCGGGTTGATCTGGCCGTGGTCCACGACGTCGTACCCGTGCATGCTGCCGGCCCGGGCGCGGAGGATCGGCGACGTGTAGGCGTCGCTGACGCCCAGCTCGGCCAGGTACGGAGCGATGGCGGCGGCGTCGCGGAACGGGAAGCCCTTGTGGAGCTGGAGGCGGTAGGTGGCCCGCGGCACCCGGCCGGCGGCGACGGCCAGGTGGGCGGCGGAGTCGGCGGCCGGGGGTGGGGTGAGGGTCGCGGTCATTGCTTATTTTCTAGCCATTTCCGCCTTGAAATCTCTCCCCCTCTCCCCTTGTGGG
>DASXAN010000752.1:0-4815 GCA_036406755.1 Gemmataceae bacterium | reverse complement strand
GCCTTGGCCGAGGTGTAGGTGGGCGGTGCGTGGCAGTCGCCGCAGCCGCGCCGGCCGAACGACTCCCGGCCGCGGCGGACGGCGTCGGCGTCCGACGTCTCCCGGAGGCGGTTGCGCGGGGGCGGCGGACGGAGCGTTTGCAGGTAGGCCACCAGATCGTTCTCCTGCCCCGCGGAGAGCTTGCCCCGCATGGTCGTTTGGACGGATCGGCGGACCATCGCTCCCAGGGTCTTCACGCCGCCGTTCCACGCCCACGGCCCGGAGTCCGCCACGCCCAGGAGGGACAGCACCCGCTTCGGCGTGCCGTACGACCCGTCGGTCAGCGTGTCCGCCAGCTGCCCGTTGCTGTGGCCGTCGGTGTGGCAGCTGTGGCAACTGAACCAGCCCTCCTTTGACAGCCGTGCGTCGTAGAAGAGCCGCTCGCCCCGCTCCGCCGGCGTCGGGTCCGGTCCCGTCCCGAGCAACACGTCGGCCGTCCGCCGGTTCTCCTCCAGGTTGAGGACCGAGATGGTGTCGGCGTGGGTGTTGGCGACGTAGGCGCGGCGGCCGTCGGGGCTGACGGCCACGGCCGTCGGCCGCCGGCCCACGGCGATTCGCTGCCAGTCCCCGCCCGGCCTCGCAGCGACCGCCACCTCGCCCACACCCGCCAGCGCGACGACGACCTTCCCGTCGGGGGCAGTCGCCACGCCGGCCGGGTCGCCCGCGCCGCGGCCGATTTCGCCGAGCCGGTGGAGGCGGCTGTCGCGCAACGGGTCGGCCGTCCGATCCAGGACGCCGCCCAGCGGCAGCTCGCGCACGCCGTTGGCAAGCAGGTTCCCCCAGTGGACGTCGTCGCCGCTCGTGGTCGCCTGGCCGTTGAGCAACTGGTGGCTGACCAGCAGCCGGCGGCCGTCGGCGGTGAGCGCCAGTCCGCGGATGTTGTGGGCCGGTAGCGTGCGGTCCGATTCCACCTCCCCGCGATTCAGGTCGACGACGGCCAACCGGCCGCCGAATGAGTCCGCTACGACCAGCTTGCCGCCGGGGAGCGGCAGTTGCGCGCGGCCAGCGAACGGGAGGGCGATGGTGTTTCGGACCTGCGGGACGTCCCTGGGCGGCGCGAGCCGGACGACCGTCAACAGCCGCGGCCATAGCGAGACTGCCGTACAGAGCGAACCGTCGGCGGCGAACCGGACGCTGACGGGGCCGGCGGCGACCTTCGCGCGGCCGACCGCCGTCAGGTCCCCGCCCCGACGGCGGAGCAAGACCAGTTCGCCGGCCTCCTCGTCGGCGACGACGAGGTGCTCGCCGTCCGGGGCGAGATCGAGGTCGGCCAACCGCCGCCCGATCGGCATCTCCGCCGTCACTTGCAGGGACGCGGTGTCGATCACTGAGACGCTGCCGCTCTGCCGGTTCGCGACGAACAGCCAGCGGCCTTCGGTCGCCAGCGCCAGTGCCACCGGCTGGCGCGGGGTTGGGTGCAAACCCGCGGCGGCCGCGTCACCTGCCGGCGGTCGGCCGGAGATCAGCGCCGCCAGGAGCAGCGCGCACACGGTCGCGCCGGCATGCGTCCTCGCCATCACTTCCCCCCGCCCGTCGGACGACCCTCCGATTTCAGGGCGTTGCGGAGCACCGCCAGGGCGGCGGCGAGCTGCGGGTCGGCCGGCGGCCGGTCGGTCGCCTCGTCCGCTAACTCCGGCAGTTCCTTGTCCCGGAGCCACTTGGCAACCGCCGCCCGCGCGGGCCCGGTCATGTCGGCCGGGCGGTCAGGCCGCACCGGCCAGCCGCGCGACGGGTCTGCCCGCTCCAGCCGGCCGCTGAGGAGGGCAATGGCCGCCGTGTGGTCCGGCAGGTCATACAGGCGGCGGACGGTGCCGTCCGTCTTCGTCGGCTGGCCGATCAGGACGGCACGCCTGTTGTCCTGGAGGGCGGCCAGGACCGCTCCGACGGCGTTCGATTCGGTGCCGTCGACGAGCGCTGCCAGCGGCCAGCTGCGAAAGAGGCATTCGCGGTCGGCCCGGTAGACCCGTTCGTCCTTACCGACCGTCTTCCACATCACGCCGCCGTCCAGCAGCGCGTCCGCGAAGAGGGCGGCGTGGTGCAGGTCGCCGGCATTGTTCTGGCGGAAGTCCAGCACCAGCGCCCGGACGCCGTCCGCCCGCAACCGCCGCTCGACCCGCTCCAGTTCGTGCGGTGTACTGCTCGACAGGGAATTTACCCAGACGTAGCCGATGCGGGCGTCGTGATCTGTGACGTAGTCCCAGCCCTCCTCGGAAGTCCGTCGGAAGCCGAAGACGGACTCGAACGGGATGACGGACCGCGTCAGCTTCAGCGTCCGTTCGTCGGCGGCGCCCGGCTGCCGAACGACGATCGTCACGGGCGTGCCCTCTTCGCCTTGCAACAGGGTGACGACCCGTTGCAGGTCCAGGCCTTCGGTGCTGGTGCCGTCGATCCGGAGTAGGAGATCGCCCGGACGAGCCCCGCCCCGCCGGGCCGGCCCGCGGCGGATGGGGATCGTGATCTGGGGCTGCTTGCCCGCCGCGCTCATGCCCAGTTGGACGCCGATGCCGACGTACCGGTTGCCGCCGATCGAGTCCATCCGCTTGACTTCGGTGGCCCCGAACAACTGGGGCCGGCCGGGTACGCCACCGAGGACCGCGTCGACGAACGCCGCATGCAGTCGTCCGGTGGTCGCGCCCGGAACCTGATTCGTCTTCGGCCAGACGTCGCGGAGCAGGGCCCGGAGTTGCTCCGCGCTGGTGACCACAGCCGCGCGCCGCGCGAGGTCATCCGGGGCGGGGGCGTCGGCCGCCCGGAGCAGGCCCTGAAGCCCCGCCAGGATTAACTCCGCCCGGGGCGGCGGGTTTGGATGGTTCTGTTCCACGACGTCCAGGACGGCCCAGACGCGCCCGGCGACCTCGCCGGCGGGTGCGTCCGCGGTCGCATCGGCCGGCTTCGCCGGGGGTGGGGCGGGCTCCCGCCGCGGCGGCTGCCCGCCGGCCACCAGCCCGCCCTGTGGCACGGCGCCGGCCGGTGCCGCCGTTGCGATCAGGGCGGCGCCGCCGGCCGCCGCGGCCAGTAACACCGCCGCCGCAGTCGCGAGCTTCAGACCGGTCGCGGGCCCTCCGACGACTAGGGCGTGGGCGGCCGCCGCCGTGGCGGCTGCCAGCCGCGGCGGGAGCGCCGCCCGGGCGGCGTCCCCGGATAGCGCGGCCTCCAGCAGGACGCCGGAGAGGGTCAACCCACGCCGGGTCAAGCGGCCGCGGAGGAGTTGTTTCCCCCGAGCCAGCCGGCGTTGCAGCGTCCGGACGGATAAGCCCAGTTGCCGCGCCGCGCGGTCGCCGGTTTGCCCCTCCAGGTAGCAGGCGAGCAGCGGCGCTCGATACCGCTCCGGGAGGGCGTGCAGTTCGTCGTCGAGCGCGGCGCAGAGCTCCCGCGCGGCCGCCTCGCGCATCGGATCCTCCCCGGGCCGGGCATCGGCCCTTCCTTCCCACGTCCGCCGCCGAGCCCGTCTTGTCCGCGCCTCCCCGGCGACCCGAGACGCGACTTCGTAAAGCCAGTTCGCTACCGAGTCGCGCCAGCCCACAGCCGCGGCCTTTCGCGCCAGGACCAGGAATGTGGACTGGAAGCAGTCCTCGGCATCCTGGGCGTGGCCGAGGGCGCGCCAGCAGACGCCCCAGACGAGCGCCCCATGCCGCCGCACCAGCGCGGCGAAGGCGTCTTCGTCCCGCGACGCCGCGAACCGCTCCAGCAGCCGCCGGTCGGTCGGCTCGTCCGGCCCGCCGGCCAGGCAGCGCAGATGACGAAGGACCGTCCGCAGTTGCGCGTGTGCCATCGTGCCCCCGTATGGCCCGTGGTATCGTCCGCCATTGTAATGGTGGGGTGCCGCCGTTGACCGCCAGTTTTTTCGGCAAGAGCCGGTGCGGCTGGACCGAGCCGCGGGGCGGCGCGCCCGCATTTTTGTTACGGACATGGCGGCCGGTCAGGCGGTCGGGTAAATTCACCCCTACCTTCCCGGCCGGTTGAGCCGGCCCCGATCTAGCGGAGCCGCCCGGATGATCGCCATCGACGAGGCGTACGTGGACGCCGCCGCCCCGAACGCCGACGCGGCCAAGAACGGCCGCGGCCTGGTCCTCAAGAACAAGCTCGCCAACCTGCACGTCTCCGACGACGGCACGCTGCTCTTCGGCCAGTGCCAGGGCAGCGGCAAGCAGCCGTACGAGATGTCGTGCGACTTCGCCCGCCCGGACCAGCCGACCCACCGCTGTACCTGCCCGAGCCGTCAGTTCCCGTGCAAGCACTGCCTGGCACTCCTGTATGCCTGTGCCCAGAAGAAGCCGTTCACAGCGGCCGCGGTCCCGCCCGAGTTGCAGGCCAAGCGGGAGAAGCTGGCCGCCCGAGTCGAGAAGAAGGTGACCGAGGCCGACAAGCCCAAGCAGGTCAACCAGGCGGCCCTGGCGAAGAAGGTCAAGGCCCAGCTCGCCGGCATCGACGTGCTGGAGAGACTGACGCACGACCTGGTCCGCCTCGGCGTCGGCAACATGAACGCCAAGCTGGCCGCCGAGATGGAGAAGCAGGCCGACCAGCTCGGCGACGCCTACCTGCCCGGCGCCCGCGCCGCCCTGTACCGCTACACCCGGCTGTTCGCCGACGAGGAGGGCCACTTCGCCGACCGGTCCGCCGCCCAGGCCGAGCGGATCCACACCGAGGCGTTCGACCAACTTGCCCGGCTGCACGCCATCATCAAGCAGGGCCGGGCGTACCTGACGAAGCGGCTCGAGGACCCGGCCCTGGCCGTGCCGACGGACACGCCGATCGCCGCCTGGCTCGGCCACGCCT
>DASXAN010000751.1:0-2355 GCA_036406755.1 Gemmataceae bacterium | reverse complement strand
CCAGCACCTCGTCCACGCGGTCGTCGGCGACCGCCAGCTCCTCGGCGAACTCCTGCCGCCGGGCGTCGCCGCCCCGCGTGAGCCGGTGTCTGCCCCGGGCCCGCTCGACGAGGATGCGGCGCATGGCCTCGGCCGCGGCGGCGAAGAAGTGGCCGCGGCCGCTGCACGGTTGTTCCCGGGCCGCCGCCGCATCCCCGCCCGCTACAAGTCGCAGGTAGGCTTCGTGGACCAGGGCGGTGGCGTCGAGCGTCTGCCCCGGCTTCTCGTGCGCCAGCTTCTGGGCCGCCAGCCGCCGCAACTCCTCGTACACCAGCGGCAGCAGCTCGTCCGCGGCGGCCGTGTCGCCCCGGTCGATGGCGGCCAGGATGTGCGTGACGTCGCCCACGGCCGACCCCGTTCGGCGGAGGTTCGAAGGCTACGAATCCTGCGAAGTTCGTTGTACCATCTGGATTGGCCCCGCCGAGCCCGGCCGGGGCCGAAAGACGAACCTCGCGGGACGCCGCATGACCGCCAGAGAGCTTGAGGCGAACGTCGAGATCGGGGACTTCCGCGTCGAGGAGCGGGTCGGTGCCGGCGGCATGGGCATCGTGTACCGCGCCCGCCAGGTGTCACTCGACCGGGTCGTAGCCCTCAAGGTCCTGGGCACCGCCCTGACGGACCCGGGCGCCGTCGCCCGGTTCCGGCGGGCGGCCCAGGCGACCGCCAAACTCAACCACCCGGGCATCGCCCAGGTGTACTTCATCGGCCAGGACCGCGACGTCTGCTTCATGGCGATGGAGTTCGTCGCCGGCACGTCGCTGGAGCGAATCGTCCGCCGGCTGGCCGAGTCCGCCGACCCGGACGCGACCATTGATTCGGTCGGCCGCGACGCCCCCGACGGGCCGCCCGGCCCGGCGGTCCGCTTCGACCGCTCGCCGGAGACCGTAGACGAAGGCCCGCAGCCGGACCCCACTGCAGGCGGCCCGGCGCCGACGCCTCAGGCGGACCGCCTCATCCGGTCCGCCGATCACGTCCGGCGGTGCTGCGCCGTCGCCCACGACGCCGCCCGGGCCCTCGACCACGCCCACCGGCAGGGCGTGATCCACCGCGACGTCAAGCCGGGCAACCTGATGCTGGACCGGGCCGGGGCCGTCCACGTCATCGACTTCGGGATCGCCCGGTTTTTCGAGGACGCGACCCTAACGCACAGCGGCCAGTTGGTCGGGACGCCGATGTACATGAGCCCGGAGCAGGTATCCGGCCGGCTCGAACTCGACCACCGCACCGACGTGTACTCGCTCGGCCTGGTGCTGTACGAACTCCTGACCCTCCGCCCGCCGGTCGCCGCCCCGAACCGGGAAGCCCTGCTCCGCCACGTCCTCACCAAGCCGCTGCCGCCCGTCGGCCGGCTGAACGACGCGATCCCGCCCGCGCTCCAGAGTGTCGTCCACCAGGCCGCGGCCCGCGACGCTGACGACCGCTACCAGACGGCCGCCGACTTCGCGGACGACCTGCAGCGGTTTCTGGACGGCAAGCCGGTGGCCGCCAAGCCCTACCGCTACCGCGTCAACGAACAGGAAATCGCCGCCACCCGGCCGAGTAGCGTCTCAGTCGCGGCGGTCACCTGGATCGCCTATTCCCTCCTCGGCGTCAACGACTTGGTGCGGTCGCTGGGGGCGTGGCGCCCGGGCGCCACGCCGTTCACCCCCTGGGGATTCGCGCTCGCACTGGCCGGCGTGATCGCCGTCATGGTCGGGGTGGCGTGGGGCCTGCTGACCGGGCGGGGCTGGGCGCGGTGGCTGGCCGTGGCATTCGCGGCGGTGGGCCTCTGCTCCGTCCCGCTAGCCATCGTCACCAGCTACCAATTCGGGAGCGACCTCTGGCAATTCCCGGAGTTCATCCGGCAGCGCGTCGTCGGGTGGGCGTTCTCGGCCGGGACGGCGTATGCCCTCCTGAACCGGTCGTCGCGGGAGTGGTTCCGGTACGTCGGCCGCCTGAGGCGGGAGGCGAAGCGGCCGGCCGCCGGGGCGGCATCGCCCCCTTAGGTCATCCGTCGGCGGCCATCGCCTCTTGCAACTTCTGGATCGCCCGCATCCACAACATCTGCGCCGCCGGCCGCGACCGGTCCATCCGCCGGGCCACCTCGTCGAACGGCAGCCGTTGCAGGTTCCGCAAAACGATCACCTCGCGGTGGTCCGCCGACAGCTTCGCCAGCGCCTCGGTCAGCGCCAGCTCGCCCTCCCGCCGCACGGCCGCGGCGCTCGGCGACTCGCCGTCCGCGGCCGGCTCCGGGCACCCGGCCGCGGACGAGTCGCCCGGCCCGGCCAGCGGCACCTCGCGGCCGACCTGCCGCTTGTCCGTCCCCCGGTAGCGGCG
>DASXAN010000750.1:0-4986 GCA_036406755.1 Gemmataceae bacterium | reverse complement strand
GTCGACGGTCGTGATCTCGACGCTCTCGCGGACACTGTCCGGGTCCACCTCGACCGGTTCGCGGCCGTCGGCGACCCACTTGCGGGCCGACTCCACGTCGAACTCGTACAGGCCGCTGAAGTACTTGTAGTACTCCCGGCCGGTGCGGGCGCAGCGGTCGCAGGCGGGCGCGGACTGGTCGGCCACGGCACGGCTCCGCGTGGGGAAGGGAAAACGGCGGGCCGGCCGTGGGCGGACGGCCAGACCCGCCGAAGGGCGATGGGCGACGCCGACACTAGCAGCAGCACGGCGGCGGGGGCGGCGGCGGGCAGGGCGGGGGCGGGGGCGCGCAAACGCGGCTGCTGCCGTGCTTGACGTGGCTGCTGCCGTGCTTGGCCTTGCTGCTGCCGTGCTTCTTGTGGCTGCTGCCGCCCTTCTTGCTGCCGCCGCAGACGCTGCCGAGCTTGCTCGGGGCGATCCGCTGCTCCAGGCGGACGATCTTGAACCGACTCATGATGACACTCCTTCCGGGGGACGGGAAAAGAAACCCGAAACGGAAGCCGCCGCCGGTTCCCCCGGCGGACGGCCTACTCGCCAAAACGGCGCGGCCAACCCGGCGAGGGGGCCGGGGCGGCGGCGCGAGGCCGGCGTCAGCAGCCGCACGGCGGCGGCGCGGGTGGCGGGCACCCGCAGTCGCACCCGTGGCGGAACAGCTGCACGTCCTGGTTGGGGTTGTTGACGGCGTGCCGCAGGCCCGGGCAGGCGTGCTCGGCGCCGTTGACGGCGGGGTCGGAGACGTCGGTCGAGGGGATGCGGACCATCGCCGGGGCCGGAGCGATCCGCATTTCCAGTTTGGTGATGCTGAACCGGCCCTTCTTCTCTTTGCGGGGTTCCACGGAACCCTCCTTCGGCGAAGGAGACGGGGACAAAGATACTCGGCCGGACGCATCCGCCGGCCGGCGGGGCGTACGGGTGCTCACGAACCCGGCGGCCGAGGGGGGCCGCAACGGTTCGATCGCTTCGGCGGTGAGGCGGGCCGTCGCAGGGGGCGCGACGACGTCGGTGGGTGGTCAGTCCGCGGGACCGGTGGGCCGCCGGCAGGTTGGCAGGCAAGTCGGCAGACGAATCCGGCGCGGAGGCACGGTCCTCACCGTGCCTGGGTGCCTCGACCCTGAGGAATCGCGGTCGGGCATCCGGCCCGCCACAAAAATCCGCGTGCGACTGAAGGCGAGTCTGTCCCGTGCGTGGAGGTGGGACGCCCCTTCGGTGCGGAAGTCACGGTCCTCCGAACCCAGGGCGAATCAGTTCCCGAATGACGATTATTCCGTCTCGACCTGACCAATTGCAAGCATTTTTTATCCATTTTTCCTAAACCACATTTTCGGCCATTCTTGCGCATCCCTTCGCATTGGCGGATTTGTTTTGCATTGAATCGGGCCGCCGTGGTAATCTGGGTAACGCCGGCACCCGAATTGACCGCAGTTTTGGGTGGCGGATCGCCCGGCGTGACGCGACTTCCGTTGGCGAACGGCCCACCCCCTCGGGCCGACCCACCGCCGGCCGAGCCGGCACTGCGACCGTCCCGCAGGCCCCCATGACCGCCACCCGCCTGCCGCCCCTGCGGCCCGAGCTGGTCCTCGACCGCGGCGTCCTCAAAGACCCGCGGACGGGCGACTTCTACAATCTCGGCGATCACGAATCATTCTTGCTCGCCGGCCTGGACGGCCGACGGTCCGCCGCCGAGTTGGCCGGGTCGTTCGAAGCCGAGTTCGGCGAGCCGCTGCCGGCCGACGACCTCGACGAGTTCCTCGATCTGGCCCGCGGCCACGACCTGCTCGCGCCGCCGCCCGCCGACGACGAGGCGGCCGACCTCGGGGCTGAGCCCGTCCGCACGGCCGCGGACACCGCCACCCTGGCCGCCGGCGACACGCAGGTGCTGCCGGCCGCGCCGACCGCCGACCCCACCAAGCCACTGCCCGCCCGCCGGGCCGACCTCGTCGTCCGTCAGACCAAGGACGACGGCTCACACGTCGTCAAGGACCCGCTGACCGGCCAGTTCTACGACCTCGGGCCGGAGGAATCGTTCCTCCTGCTGGCCCTCGACGGCACGCACACGGCCGCCACACTGGCCGCCGCGTTCGAGGCGCGATTCGGCTCGCCGCTGGCGCCGGCGGACGTGGACGACTTCCTCGCCATCGCCCGCGGCAACGGCTTCGTCTACGCCGACGCCGCCCCGGCCGACGCCGCGCCCGCCCCCGCACCGCGGAAACCACGCCAGTCGATCCTTTACTTGCGGAAGACCGTCTTCGACCCGGACCGCCTCTTCACCTGGCTGGAGCCGAAGCTGCGGTTCGTCTGGACGACGCCGTTCCTGATCGGGACGGCGGTGCTGATCGTCCTGGCGGCGTGCGCCGTCTGGTCCGGCCGGGCGGCGCTGGTCGGCCAGCTGCCGCACGTCATGCGGTGGGACGTGCTCGCCCTGGCGTGGCTGACGCTGGTGACGGTCACGACGCTGCACGAGTTCGCCCACGGGCTGACGTGCAAGCACTACGGCGGCGAGGTGCACGAGGTCGGGTTCCTGCTCGTGTTCTTCACCCCGTGCTTCTTCTGCAACGTCTCCGACGCCTGGCTGTTCAAGGAGCGGTCGAAGCGGCTGTGGGTGACGTTCGCCGGCGGCTACTGCGACCTGGTGATGTGGGCGGTGGCCGTGTTCGCCTGGCGGGTGGCCCAGCCGGGCACGCTGCCCAGCCACCTCGCCTGGGTGGTGCTGACGGTGTGCGGCGGCCGCATCTTCTTCAACTTCAACCCGCTGATGAAGCTGGACGGGTACTACCTGCTCGGCGACGCGGTCGGGCTGGCCAACCTGCAACAGCGGGGCCGGGAGGCCCTGTTCGCCCGCGCCCGCTGGCTGTTGTGGGGCGCGCCGCGGCCCGCGGCCGAGGCGTGGGGCCGGTTCGTCCTCGCCTACGGCATCGCCGCCTACGCCTACAGCCTGTTCATCCTGTCGGTCATGATCGTCGCCCTGGCCCGGTACGCCCACGGGCGGTGGGGCCTGATCGGCGTCGTCGGCCCGGCGTTCCTCGCCTGGCTGCTCACCCGCACCTTGTTGTCCGGCCTGTTCGCCGGGGAGGTCCGTCGCATGTTCGCTTCCCGCCCGAAGCGGCTGGTCGCCTGGGCGCTCGCCCTGGCCGGGCTGGCCGCCGCCGCGAGCTTCGTCGAGATCGAGCGGCAGGCCGAGGGGCCGTTCCTGGCCCGCCCGGTCACCCGCGCCGAGGTCTTCGCCCCGGTGGCAGGGTTCCTGCGGGAGGTGCCGCTGGACGAGGGCGACCGCGTCTCCCCCGGCGGCCTGGTCGCCCGGCTGGAGGTGCCGGACCTGAACAACCGGCTGGCCCAGAAGCGGAACGAGGTGACCGAGCTGACGGTCAAGGCCGGCCACTGCCGGGCCGAGCTGGACGCGGCCAAGGACGACTTCGTCCGGATCGAGCGGCTGGCCAAGTCGTCGGCCACGTCCCAGGACGAGTACCGCCAGGTCCAGCGGCGGGTGGAGGCGTGTACGGCCGAGCTGGAGGAGACGCGGGCCAAGCTGGCGTCGGCCAAGGAGGAGGTCCAGTACCTGGAGGGGCAGGCGGCCAAGCTGGCCGTGTACAGCCCGGTGCCGGGACTGATCATGACGCCGCGGCTGCGGGAGAAGGTGGGCCAGTTCCTGCGCGAGGGCGAGCTGATCTGCGTGGTCGAGGACCCGGCCGTGCTGCGGGCGGAGGTCAAGCTGCCGGAGCAGGAAGTGGAGCGGGTGCGGCCGGGCCAGCGGGTCGAGCTGAAGGCCCGTGCGCTGCCGTTCGAGGTGTTCGTCGGCACGGTCGAGCGGGTCGCCCCCGCTGCGGCGGCCGAGGCCGGGCCGACCGGGGCCGCGGCGTCGGCGTCGGCCCAGAGCACGGTGACGGTGTACTGCCAGTTCGAGGCCGACCACCCGGACCTGCGGCCGGGAATGACCGGCCACGCCCGGGTGCAGTGTGGCAGGCTGCCGGCCGGGCGGGTGCTCGGCGAGCGGATGCTGCGGTTCATCCGCACGGAGTTCTGGTGGTGAGCAGGTCATGGGACTCATCGGTCCCATCGGTTGCCCCGCTCTCCCCGCGCCGTTAAGCTGAACTGAGGTCGCCCGCCACGCCCGCCCGGGGAGCGCGACGATGCCCAAGCTGACGGTGGACGGGGTCGGCACCTTCGACGTGCCGGCCGGCAAGCGGATGGTCCTGGCCCTGGAAGACGAGGCCAAGATCGACCAGCTGCACGCCTGCGGCGGCAACGCCCGGTGCACCACCTGCCGGGTCGAGTTCGTCGCCGGCGAGCCCGACCAAATGACGGTCGCCGAGAAGAACGTGCTTGAGGCCCGCGGCCTGCTCGGCCAGGTCCGGCTGAGCTGCCAGATCGTCTGCGACCACGACATGGCCGTGAAGGCGATCAGCCGGCTGGCCGGCAGCGGCCGGGCCGACGCCGGCCACCGCCCGGCCGACGCGGTCGAACCGCAGCCGGTCGCCTACGTCCCCGCCCCGCTGCGGGCCAACCCGTAGCGAGGCCGCCCACCCATGCCGACGCCGCTGGACCGCCCCCGCCTCCGCCCCGGCCTGGCCGCCGCCCGGGACGAGCGCGACCCGTTCGCCGTCATCCTCTTCGACCAACTCCGCGTCAGCCGGCAGCTGGTCCACCTGTCGGCCCGGGAGTTCACCTGGCTCCAGTGGCTCGACGGCACCAACACGCTCCGCGACGTGCAGCTGGCCGCCATGCGGGCCGGCGGCGGCGAGCTGTTGCCGATCGAGCCATTGTCCGCCCTGGTCGAGCGGCTGGACGCGGCCCTGTTCCTGGACGGCCCGCGGTTCGCCGAGCGGCTGACCGGGCCGGTGCGGGAGCCGGCCTGCCTGGGCTGCTACGCCGCCGATCCGGACGAATTGCGGGTCCAGCTGGAGGGCTACTTCACGGCGGCCGGCGGGCCGGGGATGCCCCGGGAGGGGGGGG
>DASXAN010000749.1:0-2285 GCA_036406755.1 Gemmataceae bacterium | reverse complement strand
GGGCCGCCCGGTTCCGCCGGCTGGCCCGGGACTACGAGCGGCTGGCCGAGACGTTGGCCGGCTGGCACTGGCTGGCGTTCGTGGCCCTCATGCTCCACCGGGCCACCCTCACAGGGCCGATCGGTTCATAACAGGCTCTAGCCGTTCCAGCCACTCGGCGAACTTCGTCAGGTCGACGTGCGGGGACGCCCGGCTATCCGATCCTGCCAACGAGCGAAGCCGGCACCGGTCGGGTGGTGTCAGGGGGTGTAGCCGGAGGTGAAGAGGCGCTGGACGAACTGGCCGAGGTCCAGCAGGTCGACGTCCCCGTCCGCGGCGAAGTCGAAGGCCGGGTTGTACACCGGCGGCCCGGCCTGCCCCCGGACCCCGAACAGGGAACCGATCAGGGGGCCGAGGTCCAAGAGGTCCCCGTCCCCGTCCCCGAACAGGCGGTGGGTGCTCAGCGTGCAGTCGCCGCCCGGGGTGCTATTGGCGTCCCCGTCCAACGCCAGTCTGCCCGCCCCGGTCACGGAATCGGAATTGATGGTCAGCGTGTATACCCCGTCGATCAGCGACGGGCTGGCGCCGGCGCTCGTGTTCGCCTCGGTGAACGGGCCGGAGAACGTCAGCGACACCACCGTCCGTCCCTGGACGACGGTCGTCACGGTGGCCGCCAGCGTGACATTGCCCGTCGCCCCGGTCGGGCCGGTCCCGGTCAGCTTGAACGCGGCTGCGGCGTTGCCATCCCCGCCGGCGAACGCTACCGGTCCGGAGAACCTCACCGTCAGACGGCGGACCTCCGACCGCTGGGCGGCGCCGTCGTTGACGACGACTGATTGAACGACGGGCGGAGTCTGGACCTCGAACGCGCCGATGTCGGCAGCCGCGCCGACCACCCGTGGAAATCCCCGCTGATCGGTGGCCAGCGTCCACGGGTTGGCTCCGGCGTTGATCGCCGGGCTGCCGGGCAAGAGCGCGTGCGTCTTGGTCGGGCCGACCGGGGAAAGGAGAAACTAGGGGGGTGAACGGTGTCGCAGTCCGGCGACCCAGGGGGCTCATCCCGCTGGCCGCCCCCTTTTTCCGTCATTGCGGTCGGCGGTACCGCCGGCACGCCAGCCCGGCGGCCGCCAGCGCGGCCAGGGCCAGGGCGGACGGCTCGGGGACCGGGGTGAAGGTCAAGCTTAGGGTGTGGCCGGCCTGGTCCAGGCTCCAGCCGAATGACCCGCCAGCGGTAGCGTTGGCGAACCCCGTCGTGTCGAACGTCGTGGCCGCGGTCAGCGCAGCCTGGTCGGCTGGCCCCGTGTATGTGCCGGCCCACGTCACGGCCGGCCACGAGTATGCCCGGGTCGGGTCAAAATCGGCCATCGGCCCGGCAACGTCCATCCCGGCGGTCGTCGGGTTCACCAGCGTGTCGATGGCGACGGTCAGCTGGTGCGCCGGGTCTGCCGTGAAGGCGAAGTCGCCGCTCGTCACTATGGGGCCGACCTGCCGGACTGTCTTGACCAGGCCCCAGCCGCTGACGTGTCCGTCGGCGTCTGGCGTCGGGCCGGCGGTGCCGGTCGCGTCGTCGATGGCGAAGACGTAGTTGCCGACGCCGCCGGGGCCGAAGGTGAACGAGCCGAACTCGGCGCGGCCGGGGCTGTTGCCGGCCTGGAACCGGCCGCCGTTGACGGTCACCACCGGCACCCCGTACGTCCCGCCGCCCTTGATGAGGGCACCGAAGTCCGCGACGAGTTTCGCCGTGCCGCCGCCGGTGGAGTCGTACACCAGGCTGTTGTTGACCAGGAGCCCCCCCGCCACCACCGCGTTCTGCCCGCCCAGGTCCAGCACCGCCCCGAGCTGGCCGGCCGTCTGCGGCGTGCCCAGGAACGTCCGGCTGCCGCCGTTGAAGAACAGCGGACTGGCGCCGACGTTGGCCAGCTTGTTGGCGCTGGCGAACCCGCCGGGGGCGTTCGGGATCGTCAGCGTGCCGTACGTCTGGAGGTCGGCGGCGTTGACCGTGCTCCCGGCCCCGGTCGTCGCCCCGATCGTCACCGCCCCGCTCCCCTGGTTGGTGACCCCGTCGAACGCGGCCGCCGCGGGGAGGCCGGCGGCGACCGTGAACGCGCCGCCGTTGGTGAAGTTGACGAACGACCCGGCCCCGGTCTGGCTGACCACCGTACTGTTGAGCGTCGTCACCCCGCTCAGGGTGGTCCCGCCGGTGACGGCGAACGTGCCCGTCCCGCGGAGGAAGCCGCCGTTGACCGCGGCCCCGCTGAGCGTGAGCGTGACGCCGGCCGGCGCTTCGAGGGTGGCGCTGTTGAGGT
>DASXAN010000748.1:0-2092 GCA_036406755.1 Gemmataceae bacterium | reverse complement strand
CTGGTTCCTCCGCGGCCTCTCGCCGGAGGCGGCGCTGGCGAAGGCGTTCGGGCCGGGCGACCCCGGACGGGCATTCCTGGTCCCCAACGGGGCGAGGGGGGCGGTCTACGCCGCCGGTTGGCCCGACATGCTCGATCTGGTCCGCCGTGGCTGGCTGGCGCACGGCACGTTCGTGCTCTGCGCCGAGAGGACGCGCGCGGTCGCGCTGTACTGGGAAGGCACCTCATTCTATTTCGGAAAACGGGGTCAGCGGAGCCTAACCGGACCTAGCACCTGACGGCAGCAGCGTTACCGCAAATCGGGTCCACAGTCCCAGCAGCTGTCAGGGCAGGTGAACCAGGTTATTCCGCAAACACGTCTCCATTTGGCGGGACGTTTCTAGCAAAGACCCAGGCGGTCACCCGCTTGGTGTCGCAAGGCGGCGGGTGATTCCGGCCGCCCTGCGACGCCAACCCAGCAACCGCTCTACCTGGCCGGCTTCCTGGCCTCCTCGATCATGTGCGGCAGCACGTCGGGTACGATGCTCACCTGCGTCGTGAACTTGAACGGCACCGTCCCGCCGCTGTCGTACACCAGCTCGACGAAGAACGCCGTCCACCCCGTTGCGGGCTTGGGGACTTTTGCGACATAGACGTCGCCTTCGGCCGGGTCCAGCCGCGATTTCTTGTAGGCACGGCCGATCGCCTCGAGCCGGAAGTCCCGGGCCTTCGGGTTCGTGGCCTGCCAGAGGTTCACCTCCCGCGGCTTGTCCTGCGTCGTCACCCGGATCGAACCGTCCGTGGCCATCTCCCACGAGAACCGCGGCATCGGCGTCTTGTTCAGGACCGCCTGGTAGAAGGCCAGGATGCCGTCCTGCGCGTCCGAACCGCGGAGGGAGTGGTCGGCGTTGGGGACGTAGCGGAGGTACTTCGGCCCGACCAGGTCGCCGAAGTAGAACTTCGACGAGTCCGGCGGGAAGTACTGGTCGCCGCCGGCGTTCACCACGTACTTCGGCATGGTCAGCCGGTCGCGGTAGAAGTACGGGTCCTCGATCCGCATGAGGGCGGCGTGCTGCGGCGTGTCGCTCCGCTCGTAGATCTTGTGGCGGGTGTAGTCGCCGATCGCGGGTGCCCAGAAGCCGTAGGCGCAGAAGTGGTTGGTCGAGCACGCCTTGACGTTCACCACGTCGATGACGATCGGGACGATCGCCACGACCCGCTTGTCCACCGCCCCGGTCAGCCAGGTCGTCCAGCCGCGCTTGGACCCGCCGGCGACCACGAACGTCTTCACGTCCGCCTTCCCGCCCTGGTCGCTCGCCAGCAGCGCGGTCACGGTGTCCATGGCCCGCACGGCGCTCTTCACCATCGCCAGCCGCGGGATCCAGAGCGGGTCGCCGGTGTCCATGTACCGGACCCAGCCCTCGGCCAGCAGGTCGTCCTCGAACCGCGGCTTGCCGTCGCCGCCGAGGACGAGCGGCTGGTTCGGGACCATCTTCAGTTCCGCGACGACCGAACTCGTCGCCTTGGCCATGTTGATGCTCTGCGGGCTGGCGGCGTCCGGGGCCGGGCTGCCGTTCCGGCCGCCGCCGATGCTGAGGAACGCCGTCGGGTGCTTGACCACATCCGGCTTGACGACGACCAGCCAGTGCTGCCAGACGGCCCGGTCCACGTCGGGGACCGCCCGCCAGGACTGTGACTTCAGGTCCACGACGAAGGTGGTGACGCCGTCGCCGGGGATGGTCTTCACCACCGTCCATTGGTACGTCGGGTCCGGTTTGGCGACGTACTCGTCCAGTGCGGTCTTCGGGCGGTTGACCGGCTCCAGGCCGAACGCCCACGCGGACAGGGCCAGGACGGCCGATGAGGCGATCACGAACCGACCGGCCGCGCGCAAGGGCTTCATGGTGAAACTCCGAATGGGATGACGGCTCCCGAGCGGCAACGATCATACACCTCGGGAACCGCTGCGGACAGCCATTTCGTGTGCGGCCGTCGCCGACGGGGTGTGGCAGCGGGATGTTTAGCCCCGAAGGGGCGGCACACCTTAGCCCAGGGCGTCAGCCCTGGGTCAATAGGCCGCCGATCGGCGCGGGCGCGTGGGGCAGGCTCCGCCT
>DASXAN010000747.1:0-6681 GCA_036406755.1 Gemmataceae bacterium | reverse complement strand
GGCTAAATGGTCCGCGTCGCGGCTAAACTAAATCCAATGACCCCTCTCCTCCCCGTCCTGATCATCGCCTGGCTCGGGGTGGCGTACGTCCTGTTCCGCAAGCTGCCCGGGCCGACCGCCGCCTTGATCACCGTCATCGCCGGCCAGCTGTTCCTGCCCGAGATCCACCCCGGCGGCACCGAGACCGGCGGCCCCGAACCACTCGACCTGCCGGTCGTCAAGTTCACCAAGGCCAACACCATCGGCTACGCCCTGCTCGCCGGCTCGCTCCTCACCGACTGGCGGCGGTGGCGCACCGTCCGCCCCCGCTGGTTCGACCTGCCGATGGCCGCGTGGTGCGTCTCCCCGTTCCTGTCATCGGTCGCCAACGGCAACGGCCCGGTCGGCGGGCTGTACGAGGGGGCGAATCTGATGCTGAATCAGACCGTCTCCTGGGGCGTGCCGTACTGGTGCGGCCGGCTGTACCTGGGCGACCGGGTCGGGCTGCGGGCCGCGGCGGCGGCCGTCGTCCTCGGCGGGCTGGTCTACGTGCCGCTCTGCCTGATCGAACTCCGCCTCAGCCCGCAACTGCACCACTGGGTGTACGGCTACCACCAGCACGAATTCGTCCAGACCGTCCGCGACGGCGGCTACCGGCCGATGGTGTTCATGGAGCACGGGCTGATGGTCAGCCTGTGGATGGCGGTCGCGGCCCTGACGGCGTTCTGGCTGTGGCACGAGGGCGTGTTCCGCGTCGTCGGGCTGTTCGGGGCGGTGCGGGTCGGGCTGGGCTGGGTGGCCCTGGGACTGGCCGCCGTCGTCGTCGCCAGCCACTCGGCCGGGGCGGCCCTGCTCGGGGCGGGCGGGGCGGCGGCGCTGTGGGTCGCCCGCCGGCTGCGGACGGCCGTGCCGCTGTGGCTGCTGGTCCTGTTGCCGCCGGCGTACGTCGCCGCCCGGTACACCGAAATCTGGGACGGCCACGATCTGGTGGCACTGGCCCAGGAGTACGTCAACCGGGAGCGGGCCGAGTCGCTTGAGTTCCGCTTCAAGAACGAGTACAAGCTGGTGGCCCGGGCGCGGGAGCGGCCGGCGTTCGGCTGGGGCGACTCCGGCGAGGCCCGGGTCGTGGACGGCGGCAGCACGAAGGTCGTCACCGACAGCATGTGGATCATCACCGCCGGCACCCGCGGGCTGTTCGGCCTGGCCGCGTTCCTGGCGGTGCTGATGACGCCGGTGGTGTTGTTCCTGCGGGCCGACCCGCCGCGGCGGTGGACCGGCCCGGCCGACGCCCCGGCCGCCGTATTGGCCGTCGCCCTGAGCCTGTACCTGCTCGACCACATGGTCAACGCCATGGTCAACCCGGCGTTCACGCTGATCGCCGGCGGCTTGGCCGGGGCGGCCGGCGTCCTCGGATCGACCGCCGCGGAATGGCCGGCCGACGCCGGGGCCGCCCGGCGATATGACTCGTAACCGGGACTCTCAGGAATGGTCTGCCCATGACCGACGTCCGCCGCATCGCCGGCTCGCTGGCCGGCCTGCTCGGCGTGGCCGCCCGCGCCTTCGCCGGGACGGTGCTCGTCTTGGCCGCGGTCGGCGTCGCCCTGGCCGCGGTGTCGTACCACGTCCTGAGCGACCACCCGCCGTACGCCGCCCTGGCCGCGACCGCGGCGGTGGTCGAGGCGGTGGCGGCCGGCGTGGCGCTCGGCACCCGGCGGGGGCTGGTGCTGGCGCTGGCCCACGGCATCCGGACGCTGGGGCTGGGCCGGTCGGCCGTGCGGGTGGTGTTCGACCGGCTGCCGGTCGAGCGGCTGCCGCTGGCCCAGGCGGAGGAGCGGCTGACGCGGGCCGTGGACGGCCTGATCGCCGCCCCGCCGGAGGGCGGCGGCCCGGGCGGGTGGCTCCGCCGCCGGCTGCGGGACGCGCTCTTGCGGCGGGTCAAGGCGTACACGCTTGCCCGGTTCCGGCGGGACGCAGCCGACGGCGGCGTGGACCCGGTCAAGACGCGGGCCGACCTGGAGGGGCGGATCGACGACCTGCTGCTCGGCAAGCTGCGGGCGGGGCTGCGGCTGTGGACGGCGGCGGTCGTGATCGCGCTGCCGGCGGTCGTGGCGGTGCAGACGTACGTGCTGCTCGCGGTGGCTGGGCGGTGAGGGTAAGTGAGATTCCGCCGTCTTAGCCCCGAAGGGGCGGTACAACTTAGCCCAGGGCGCGAGCCCTGGGTACTAGACTTCGGGGCTAAGACGGCGGGTGATCGAGGCATTGTCGGGACATGATCGCATCGCGGTCCGCGGCGGGTAGCGACTTGACTTGCCCCACGCACCGCGCCACGATGGGGCGAATTCCCCCAGAGGACCCGGCTCATGGCCAGCGAATGGTACTACTCCCACAACGGGGAGCGGCACGGCCCCATCTCCACCAGCCAACTCAAAGAGATGGCCGCCGGCGGCCGGCTGCGGCCCGAGGACCTCGTCTGGAAGGACGGCATGGACAACTGGACCCCGGCCGGCAAGGTCAAGGGGCTCGTGGCCGCCGGCGTCGCGGCCGCCCCGGCCGCCCCGGCCCGCGCCCCCGACCGGCCGGCGGACGCGAAACCAGAGCCGCCGCCGGCGGGGGACATCTCCAACCGCCAGCTCGCGGTCGGCCTGACGGCCCTGTTCGGCGGGGCGCTGGGCCTGCACCGGTTCGTCCTCGGCGACACCACCGGCGGGATCATCCGACTGCTCGTCAGCGTCCTCGGCTTCGGCGTCGGGTGGATCGTGATGTTGGTCATCGGCATGATCGAGGGCGTCAAATATCTGCGGCTGTCGGACGAAGAGTTCTACGAGACGTACGTGGTCGGGCGGAAGGCGTGGTTCTGACCCGGGGGCCGGCATGAACGGCGAGTGGTACTACTCCCACGACGGCGAGCGGCACGGCCCGGTGTCCGCGGACCAGATCCGGGCGCTGGCCGCCGACGGCCGGCTGCGGGCCGACGACCTCGTCTGGCAGGCCGGCATGGAGGCGTGGACGCAGCTCGGCCACGTGCCCGGCCTGTTGCCGCCGGCCGCCGCCCCGCCGCCGCTGCCGGTCCGCGACGCGGCCCCGCCCCCGGTGTCGCCGGCCGAGCACCTGGGGCCGGACCTGGCCGACGTCCAGGGCAAGAAACTCGTCGCCGGCCTGTGCGCCATCCTGGTCGGGGCGTTCGGCATCCACAAGTTCGTCCTCGGGATGAACACGCCCGGCATCATCATGCTCGCCGTCACGCTCGTCAGCATGGTCGGCGGCGGCTTCTGTTGCTTCCCCGTCGCCGGGAGCCTCGTCATGTGGGTGATCGGCCTGGTCGAAGGCATCCTCTACCTGACCCGGTCGGACGAGGAGTTCTACCAGACGTACATGGTCCGCCAGAAGGAATGGTTCTGACCGGGGCCGTCACGGGCACGGCACCCGCACCGTCACCTGATACGGGACTTTGACGGCGACCCGGCACGGCACCCGCTCGACCACCTCCTCCGTCACCTCCCGACAGACCGTGACCGGCACCCGGCGGACCCGCACCTCCGGCCGCTCCTCGCACACCCGGACCGTGTACGTCTCGACCTTCGGCCGCAGCTCCCGCACCGGCACCTGCTCGGTGACCACCTCCCGCCGCTCCACCGGGACGCGGACCGTCTCCACCCGCTTCGTCGGCCGCAGGCACGTCACCGGCACCCGCTCGGTGCAGACCTCCTCCCGGACCGTCGGCACCCGGACCGTCTCGGTCCGCGTCTCCGGCCGGACGGTCGGGACGGCCACCGTGTACTTCTGCACGATCTGCTCGACGACCGGCCGGAGCGTGGTCACGCACACGTCTTTGACCGCCGGCACCACCTGGCAGATGAAGGACGCCAGGCCGGTACACGGGTCGCACACCGGCACCGCCACCTTGGCCGCGGTCACGACCTGCTCCGTGTGCGTCTCCGGCACCTGATGGACGACCGCCACCGGCCGCTCCCGCTCCTCGATCCTCGTCTCCGGCACCAGCACCGTCCGCGAGCGGAACTCCTCGCGGACCGTGGGGACCAGGACCGACCGCTGCCTTTCAACGAGGCGCGTCTCCGGCACGAGCACGGTCCGCTCCCGTGGCCGGGTCTGCCACTCGACCCGGCACACCTCCCGCTCGCGGGTTTCCATCCGGGTGGCCGGCACCATGACCGTCCGCTGCCGCGTCACGTCCCGCCAGTGCGGGACCATGACCGTCTCGCTCACCTCCTTCATCACCGTCTCGGGCACCTGGCGGGTGATGGTCCGCCGCACCTCGCGGAACTCGGTCCGGAACTCGGTGCGGAACTTGGTGACGGTCCGCTCCTCGAACCGGACGGGCGGTGGCGGGCACGGCGGCGGCGGGCACGGCGGCGGTGGGACGACGGCCTCGCCGGCCCGGGCGGTGAGGATGCCCCCGGTGACGACGGCCGACAGTGCGATCAACGAGCGAAGCATGGGAAGCCTCCTGCGCTGTGTGTTGGAAAGCGAATTTCCAGCGTGAGTGGCCCGGGCCGGCCCCGTCTCGAAAACAAGCCGGCCGGTCGCGCTTGCGCCGCCGGGCTGACGGGTCGGCGTCCGGGCGGCGGACGGGTGAGCAAACGTCGCGCCGCGGTCAGCCGGCGAACCCGAGCACCCGCGCCGCCGTGCCGCCGAACACCTTCTCCTGGTCCGCCGCTGACAGGTGCGCGAGTAGCGCCCGCACCCGGTCCCGCTCGGCCCGGTAGGCGGCCGGCGTCGTCCCGGCGTGCCAGCCGCCGCCCCACATCAGCCGGTCCGGGCCGAACGCCTCGGTCAACTGCCGCACCACCGGGGCCGGGTCGCGGTGCGGGTAGTTCTCCCGCACCGGCACCGACGACAGTTTCATCACGGTATTCGGGAACCGTGCCCAGCGGACGACGCGGGCGTACTCGTCCGGCGTGCCCTGGAACGGCCGGCCGAGGTGATCGATCAGCACCCGCACGCTCTTGAACTCCTCGACGTACGGCTCCAGCCCCGGGGCGTACCGCGGCTCGAAGTGGACCTGCACCGCCAGCCCCAGCTCGCCGGCCAGCTGCCACAGCGCCCGCAACGCCGGGGTGCCGAACGGCGGCAGCCGCTCCGGGGCGTAGGCGTGAACGCGGACGGCCGCCAGTGGGCACCGCTTCGCCAACTCACGGAGCCGGGCCGGCGTGTCGGGCCGGTCGGCGAAGAAGAGGGCCGTGCCCTTGAGCCGGGTCGGGGCCTGCTGGAGGCAGTATTCGAGATAGCGGTGGTCGTCCTGGTACGGCTCGGGGTGGACGATGACGGCGGCGGTGACGCCGGCCGCGTCCATGCAGCGGAGCAGCTCCTGCGGGGTGGCGGCCGTCGGCGGGCGGTACGGCCCGGCGGGGTGGTAGGGGAAGCGGTCGTCGGCCGGGCCGGCGAAGCAGTGGACGTGGGTGTCGATGACCATGACGGCCTCGCGGGGGGCGGCGGCGACCGCAGCCAGGGCGGCAGTGCCGAGGAAGGCGCGGCGGGTCGGTGCGGCGTTCACGGTGTGCTATTGTAAGCCGCCGGCCGCGGTTCGCCGCGGACTCCCGCCGGCCGCGACAACAACGCCTTCAACAGCGGCGGGGCCAGGAACGTCGTCGCCATCACTACCGCCGTCATAGCGCTGAACTGGCCCGCATCGAACACGCCGGCCGCCAGTCCCATCTGCGCGAAGATCAGCCCGACCTCGCCCCGCGGCACCATCCCGACGCCGATCACCGCCTTGCGGCCGCGGAACCAGACCGGGGCGTACCCGGCCGCGAACTTCGTCGCCACCGCCACCGCCGTCAGCACGGTGAAGACGACCAGCGTCCTGCCGTTCGCCGGGTTGGTCGGGTCGAACACCCGCACGTCCACGGCCGCCCCGACGGTGACGAAGAACAGCGGCACGAAGAACTGGCCCAGCGCCACCATCCCCTGCTGCACGCGGTGCGACGGCTCCGTGCCGGCGATCAGCAGGCCGGCCGCGAACGCCCCGACGATCGGGGCCGACCCAGCCTTGGCCGCCGCCCACGCCATCCCCAGGGCGATGAGCAGGGCCACGGCCGCCAGTGCCCGCGGCCGGCCGGGCCGGTCCGCCCGCCGGACCAACGGCGGCACCACCCACCGGCCGACGACCAGGGCCGCCACCAGGAACCCGACCGCCACCCCGGCTACCCGGAGCACGCCGCCGGCCGTGACTTCCTCCCCGGCCGCCACCCCGGACACCACCGCCAGGATAACGAGCCCGATCACGTCGTCGATGACGGCCGCCCCGAGGACAACCTGGGCTTCCGGGTCGTGCAGCCGGCCGAGGTCGGCGAGCACCCGGGCGGTGATGCCGACGCTAGTGGCCGTCAGCGCCGCCCCGGCGACGACCGCCGCCGTCCCGCCGACGCCCAGCAGCCGGCACGCCCCATACCCGAAGGAGAACGGCAGCGCGACGCCGACGACCGCCACCGCGGCCGACGCCCCGCCGACCCGCAGCAGCTTCCGCAGGTCCGTCTCCAGCCCGATCTCGAATAGCAAGAGGATCACGCCCAGCTCGGCGAGCAGGTGGACCGTCTCCTCGTTGGGGTCCACGACGCCGAGGACGGACGTGCCGAGGACGACGCCGGCGAGCAGCTCGCCGAGCACGGCCGGCTGGCCGACCCGTCGGGCCAGGACGGCCCCGAGCTTGGCCCCGCCGAGCATGACGACGAGCAGGCCGAGGAA
>DASXAN010000746.1:0-6236 GCA_036406755.1 Gemmataceae bacterium | reverse complement strand
CCTTGACGTGCGGCCCGCCGCCCGGGCCGGCCCCGGTGATGATGTCGGCGCGGCCGTCCCCGTTGACGTCCCCCGCGGCCACGTTGACGCCGCCGGTGAACCGCGGGTCGTAGGCCATGAATGAGAACAGGTCGACGACCTGGCCGGCCAAGAGGGTGGCGCCGTTGATGGCTCGGACGTGCGGCCCGCCGCCCGGCCCGGCCCCGACGATCACGTCGGAGACGCCGTCGCCGTTAACGTCGCCGGTGGCGACGCTCACGCCGCCCGTGAACCGTGGGTCGAAGGCCATGAATTGGGCCACGACCTGATTGGCCGCGTTGTGAACGATCACGAGGGGCGGGCCGCCCGGGCCGGGGCCAGTGGCGTAAAGCTGTGTCGTCGGCACGTCCCGGGACTCCAGCACTTCCAGCCCCAGGCGGGGCCGCCGCCCGGCGACGGGGGCGGACCGGGGTCGGAACGAAGACATCGACATGTGGCACCTCAACGCGATGAAGGGAACGGGAAGACCGAGGCAGATGAGCCGCCCGGCGGGGCAACTCCCTAACTGCGGTGGTGGTGGAAGCTCCAGCCGAGCCGATCCGGGCTGACTCCCTCCCGCCCGCGGCACCCGGCCCGGCCGCAGACGGGCCAGCCGGGTTCGGTCAATCGTCAGTCGTCGAGGTTTCCGCCGGCCGGATGTGCGGTGCGGGTCCGGGCGCGGAAAGCTGGTTCCATCGTAAACTGATGAAATAGGCCGTCAAGCGAAAAATGCCAATTTGGGGGGGATACGAAGTTTGGGCGTTCAGAGGAATCGTTTGCGCGTGTTGTAACGCCGTTCGAACGCCATAAGCCACACATCTTAGCCGTGTTCAGTCCAGATCGGATACATGAGCCGTAAAATGAGCCGGTCCCGTAGGTCATTCGTGGCCTGCGGGACCGGCTCATTTGGTAGAGGACCGAAGGCGATCCACTCCGAGGGTCGCCATTGGCGTGCGGTGAATCAGCCCACGTACACGCCACCAGTGAATTTGGCGTCGTAGGCGAAGAAGCCTGGCGCACCGATCTGGCCCGGCGTGTACGTTTGCGGCGGACTGGTCAGGTCGGACAGCTGTTGCCCCAACCACTTCCGGACGTGCGGCCCGCCGCCCGGGCCGGCCCCGGTGACGAAGTCCACCACGTTGTCGTGCGTGCTGTCCACCATCGTGCCGACGGTCACACCGCCCGTGAACCCGGCCGGGTAGGCGAAGAAGCTGGCGGCCGGGCGGAAGGTGAACCCCGTGCTCGCGCCATTGTCCAGCCGCCAGACGATGACGTGCGGCCCGCCACCCGGCCCGGCGCCCGTGATGATGTCGGCGAACGCGGGGAAGGTCTCGTTCGGGTCGCCCACCTCGTCGAAGTTGTTGGTAACCACGCCGGACCCGACATAGACGCCGCCCGTGAAGGCCGCCGTGTACGCGAAGAACTGGCCGATGCCGTCCAGGCGGGTCGAGTCATTGAGGTTGATCGAGAAGACCCGGACGTGCGGCCCGCCGCCGGGCCCGGCGCCGGTGATGAGTTCGTCGGACGGGTGGCCGGGGTGGGACGGGCCGCCGTTGTCGCCGCCGACGTTGCCCGCGGCCACCCGCACCCCGCCGTGGAAGTTGGGGTCGTAGGCGAAGAAGCTGTACAACACGAACGGCAGCGGGCCGGGGTGGTTCGGGTCAATGCTGTTGATCCCGGCGGTGTTGAACACCTTCACGTGCGGCCCGCCGCCGGCGTCCGCCCCGGTGATCACGTCCTTGAAGCCGTCGCCGTTGATGTCGCCGACCGCCACGAATACCCCGCCGGCGAACCCCGCGTCGTAGGCGAAAAACTGCTTCAGCGGGTGGTCGGCCAGGGCCTGGATCTGCGCCTGGGTGATGCCGGGGGTCGTCAGCGCGGCCCCGTCGATGATCTTGACGTGCGGTCCGCCGCCCGGGCCGGCCGCCACCACCACGTCGGTAATCCCGTCGCCGGTCGCGTCGCCGGTGGCCACCCGCACGCCGCCGTTGAACCCGGGGAACGCGTTGAACGACACCTCGGAGCCGTCTGACAGGAAGACGTTGACCTGGTTGGCGACGACGCCCGGCCCCGAACCGGTGGCGAACTGAATCGTCGCCGGCACCGTCCGGTCTTCCAGTTGTTGGACCCGCCACGGCGACCGCACGGTGGTGCGAGCCGTCGCGCGACGGCGGCCCGGGCGCGGCAGGAACTGCCGCAGCAGATCATGGAACATCGTGTGGCACTCCTCGAGGAAAACAGTACGTATCAGTCCCGGCCGGGGTGGGCCTGGGGCCAGGGTCTCAGACCCCGGTAACACCGTCTCGCGCCTGAACACGCCCGGTGGGGATGTCGATGTACAAGACACTAGCGTATTCGGGTCTGGCGCGATTGCAACAAGATTTACCTGAAAACTGCGACCAGCGCGCCGCCGCCGGAGACCAGGTCAGCTCTCGGCGTGGGAGGTGGCTCGCCGCGCACCGTCCGCGTCACGGCGCCAGCCGCTGGATACGCCACCCGGCAGCAGAAGGCGCGTAGAGGAGTCGGTCGTGCAGCCGGCCGGGCCGGCCTTGCCAGAACTCGACGGCGTCCGGCTGGAGCCGGTAGCCGCCCCAGTGCGGCGGTCGCGGGACGTCGCCGCCGGCGAATCTGGCCGTGAGTTCCGCCAGCCGGCGCTCCAGCTCCGCCCGCCCGCCGGCGACGACCTCGCTCTGGTCCGACACCCACGCGCCGAGTTGGCTGTCCGCCGGGCGGGTGCGGAAGTAGGCGTCCGACTCCTCGGCTGTCACCTCCGCGACCGGCCCCTCGGCCCTGATCTGCCGCTCCAGGTCCGGCCAGAACAGCGTGACGGCCGCCCGAGGGTTGGCGGCCAGCTCTCGCGCTTTGCGGCTGTGGTAGTTGGTGAAGAACGTCAGGCCGAGCGCGTCTAACCCCTTGAGCAGGACGACCCGGGCGGACGGACGGCCGTCGGGTGTGGCCGTCGCCAGCACCATGGCGGTGGCGTCCGGGACGCCGGCGGCGACGGCATGATCGAGCCAGGCGCGGAGCTGGGTAACCGGGTCCGCGGCGACGTCCGCCTCGTTCAGCCCGTGGCGGCCATATTCGCGGCGCAGGTCGGCGATTGACATACGGGTGTCACTCGGAGCGGGCCGGCAGTGCCGGCCCGAGTGCGGGACACCGACAAGCTAGCGGGGCGGGTGACGGGCGGAAAGGCGGAGGGTCAGGCGGCCTTCGGGACGGGGACGGGCGTGCATGCCGCGCCGGCCGCGGCCGCCCCGCGCCGGAGCACGGCGGCCAGCGCCGCCGCCAGTAGCAGAAAGGCCCAGGTGTATGCCCCGTAAACCTGGGCCCGCTTGGCCCACTCGTCGGGGAGCAACCCGGTACTGGTCGTCGCCAGCGCGACCTGTGCGGCCACTAGCGTTCCGACGACGTAAGCGCGGAAATGCAGCCCCAGCCGGCCGGTGGCCAACGTGTAGCAAAGTACGGCGAACGGCAGAATAAGCGTGACGGCGTGGTGCTTCCACGTCCGCTCACTGAACAGCAACATGCCAAGGACGACCAGCGCGTACTCGGCCGCCAGGGCGGCGCTAGTGCGGGGACGCGTCGGCGTGCGGCAGCAACCCGCCCCGACGGCCAGAAACGCCGCCGCGCACGCCTTCACCACCCACCCGGCCGCCCGCGGCCCGAGCGCGAGCAGGTTGTGAAATTCGGTCGGCGTGTACACGTCGTTGACGTAGGTGACGAATGACGGGCTGGCCGTCAGCAGCCGGTGCACCAGTCCGGGCAGCGATTGGTTCTGGTGCTCCGACGTGACTACGCCCCCGACGATGAACGGCGTCACCATCTGGTTCACCCAAGTCGCCAGCAGGGTGGCGTTGGCGTCCCAGCCCAGGACGGCCGCCGGGATGACGAAGAAGAACAGCGCCAGCCCCAGCGCGACGCCGGCCAGCACCCGCCAGGCCCGCTTCCACAGGAAGTACGGGACGAACAGGGCCGGCGTCACCTTGCACGCGATGGCCAGGGCCAGGACGACGCCGGCCAGCACGTCCCGGCCGCGGCGGAACGCGGCCAGGGCGGCCACCACCAAGAACAGGATGAACAGGTTGACGTTGCCGTGCGTCAGGTCGCCGAGGATGGGGCGGAGACTGAGGACGACGGTCATGGCCTTGGCCCACGGCGGGAACGGCCGACCGGGCTCCTCGGCGAGGCGGAACGTCAGGGCGAACGCCGCCAGGGCCATTCCGACCTTGAGGTAATACCAGACGAGCGCCCCGGCCAGCGGCGGCAGGTCCGCCAGCGGACGGAGCAACAGGGCCATGATCGGCGGGTTCGGGTAGTTGAAGCGAGCGTAGATGTCCTCGCCACCGTCGAGGTGCAGCAGTTGCTCCCGCCAGCGGAGGATGGCCGACCGGTCCTGCCTGCCGCCGCGGAGGTCCAGCGTCTTGGCCGTGTACTGGACACTGACGGCCGCGAACACGACGAGCAGCAAGGCGAGGAAGCCGCGCTCGCTGGCATGGGTGAGGCGGCGGACCGGTTCGGCCGGGATCATCGGGGCGTCCTTGCACCGGGGCGGGTCGCCGAGTCTATCGTCCGCCGGCCGCTATGGACAAGGCGAACCGCACGGCGGCGACCGGGGGAATCTGCGGCGGCCTAGCCCGTTGTGGCACCCGTAGTGACTCGCCCGGCCGTGACACCTGTTCAGGTCGGGCGGTATGAGTGGAGACAATAATTCGGCGCAGCCCTATCGGACTGGCGCGTCCCACCGTATGATGACGACGAATAACGGCGCCCGCTTGGCCGTCTGCAATTGGGAGTACACGGCACGCCATGGTCGTAGTCCCGGCGCCCCCGCCGCCCGTCCTTCCGAGCGACGAGCAACTCCTGGCCCGACACGCCGCCGGGGACCGGTTGGCGCTGGAGGAGCTGTTCCGCCGCTACCGGCAGCCGGCCTACCGGGTGGCCCATCGCCTGCTCGGCAACGAGGCCGACGCGCTGGATGCCGTCCAGGAAGGCTTCGTCAAGGTCCTGACGCACCTGCCCGACTTCCAGGGCCGCAGCTCGTTCAAGACATGGCTGCTGCGGGTGGTGAGCAACGCCGCGCTGGACCTGGGCCGGCAGCGCGGCCGGCGGAGTGCGGCGGAGCCGCCCGCGGCTGACGGCCGCGGCGACGCGGACGCCGGCCCGCTGGTGTGGGCCGACCCGACCCGCGGGCTGGAGCGGGCCGACTTGCGGCGGCAGATCGACGCCGCCCTGGCCCGGCTGCCGGAGCCGCAGCGGCAGACGTTCGTGTTGCACGTGGATGCCGACCTGAGCTACCGTGAAGTGGCGGAGGCGTTAGGGATTTCCATCGGTACGGTCATGAGCCGGCTGTACTACGCGAGGCAAAAGCTGCGGGCCATCCTGGCGCCGCTCGTGCGATCATGATGGGTTTCGGACACCGCCCCCACGACCGGCCGTTCCCGGAGCTGCTCGCCGCCTACGCGGACGGCGAGCTGGACGCCGCCGGCCGCGCCCGTGTCGAGGCGTGGCTAGCCGACCACCCGGCCGCCCGCGAGGCGCTCGAAGCCCAGCGGCGGCTGTCCCGCCGCAACCGCAAGTTCTGGCGAGCCGCCGCGGCCCCTCCGCCCAGTGAAGGCAACTGGGCCCGGGTGTTCGGCCGCGTGCAGGACGCGATCGACCCCCCGCCCCGTCCGGCCGACGCGCCCGGCCGTGTTGCGGCCCCACCGCTCCGCCGTCGGCGGTTCGTTCGTCCTCTGGCCGCCACCCTGGCGACCGCCGCCGCCGCATTGGTCGCACTTTACCTGCGCGGCCCGACGCCGGTCCCCGATCCGAAGACCGACCGTGACCCGGCGCCCGCGCAAGAGACCTTCGCCCTGGCAACTGACGCCGACGTCGAGGTCATCAGCATCGACGACCGGGACGCGGGCCAGATCCTGGTCGGCCGGCTGCCGCTGGCCCGGACCGACGCGGTCGTCCTGGCGGCGGGCGGCGAGGTCGAGCTGAAGGGCATCCAGAAGGCCGAGGACGGGATGGTGCCGAAGGCCATGATGAACGAGGCGGGGAACGCGCCGATGATCATCGCCCCGGTGGCGGGGCGCTAAGTCTCCCGGTCCGTCGGAGGGGTCCCCATGCTCGCAACGCTCACCCGCCGGCGACCCACTTCGTGGGTATCCCGCGTCCCCCTGGTGCTTGCCGTCGCCGTCTTGCCGGGCCGGGTGGTCGCCCAGGACGTCCGCGTC
>DASXAN010000745.1:0-2888 GCA_036406755.1 Gemmataceae bacterium | reverse complement strand
CCATCGAGCCTAACGCGCCTGGGACGAGTCGGTCAATAGCCGGGACGAAAAATACTTTTCTTGTGACAAACCGGACTAGATAAGGGACGAACCGCTCTTTTATGGGACGAACCGCTGTGGCGACCAGTTCGGACGGCCCATACGCTACTCCCAGCCACTCGCCGGCCCGCCGCCAGGAGCCCGTCGCATGCGCCGCACCGCCGCTTGTCTTGCCGCCGTGGGCCTGTGGGCGCTAACGCCGCCGGCCCGCCCGGACGCACCCGCCGACCGAGTCGTCGCCTACCGCGGGGCTCGCATCCTGCCGGTCGCCGGCGAGCCGATCGACGACGGCGTGCTCGTCGTCCGCGACGGCAAGCTGGCCGCCGTCGGCCGGAAGGGGATGCCGGTGCCCGACGGGGCAACGGTCCGCGACCTGCCGCCGGGGGCGGTCATCATCCCCGGTCTGGTGGACACGCACTCACACATCGGCATCTTCCCGCGGCCGACCGTGCCGGCCCACGGCGACGGCAACGAGATGTCCGGCCCGGTGCAGGGCGGGCTGCGGGCGCTGGACGCCGTCTGGCCGGACGACCCCGGCATCCGCATGGCCACCGCCGGCGGCGTGACGACGGCCAACATCATGCCGGGCAGCGGCAACGTCATCGGCGGGGCGACCGTCTACGTCAAGCTCCGCGGCCGGACGATCGACGAGATGCGGGTCAAGGACTGCCCCGTCCTCGGCGGCTTGAAGATGGCCAACGGCGAGAACCCGAAGGGCTACGGCCGTCGCGGCGCCGGCCAGGCGCCGTTCACCCGCATGAAGGTCGCGGCGCTCCAGCGGGAGACCTTTCAGAAGGCTCGCGACTACCGCGACAAGTGGGCCGCCTACCGCAAGGCCAAGGACACCGGCGACGCCAAGGCCAAGCCGCCGGAAGCGGATTTGAGCCTGGATCAGCTGGTGGAGGTGCTGGAGCGCAAGCGGACGGTGCATTTCCACACGCACCGGGCCGACGACATCATGACGGCGATGCGGCTGAGCGAGGAGTTCGGGTTCGAGTTGGTGTTGCAGCACGCCACCGAGGGCTACCGGATCGCGGACGAGCTGGCGAAGCGGAAGATGCCGGCGTCGCTGACCCTGGTGGACAGCCCTGGTGGCAAATACGAGACGGCCGGGCTGATCGAGGAGAACGCGGCCATCCTCGAGAAGGCCGGCGTGCCGGTGGCGATCAACACCGACGACTACATCACGGAGTCACGATTCTTGCTGCGGACCGGGGCGATCGCCGTCCGCGGCGGCATGTCGGAGGCGGCGGCGCTGAAGGCGCTGACGCTCATCCCGGCGACGATGCTGCACCTGGAGAAGCACGTCGGGTCGCTGGAGGCGGGCAAGGACGCGGACTTCGCGGTGCTCTCCGGCCCGCCGTTCAGCGTCTACACGCACGTGCTGGAGACGTACATCGACGGCCGGCGGGTCTTCGAGCGGAAGCAGGACTGGCCGTACCAGGCCGGCGGGTTCGCGGTGGCGGACAAGTCGCAGCTGCCGAAGATGCCGGAGCCGGCGAAGGCCCCGGCCGCGGCGAAGGAGCCGCCGGCATTCAACACCGGCGTCGTCGGGCCGAACGGCAAGGACACTAACGGCAAGGTCGTCGTCATCGCCGGCCGGGTTCACACGGTCCACAACGGAACCATCACCAACGGCGCGGTCGTCGTCGAAAACGGCAAGATCGCGGCGGTACTTCGCGAGGGCGCGTGGAACGCCGGCACGGTGGACGGCGCCCGCGTCATTCGGGTCGCCGAGGTGACGCCGGGGCTGATCGACACGCACTCCGTCATCGGCCTGACCGGGGCGTACAACGTCCCGGCCGACCAGGACCAGGACGAGGCCAGCGACCCCAACCAGGCCGACCTCCGCGCCCTCGACGGCTTCAATCCCGACGAGCCGCTCTTGGAGTACCTGCGGCAGAACGGGGTGACGGTCATCCACGCCGTGCCGGGGCGGGTGAACGTTATCGCCGGGCAGACGGGCGTGTTCCGCACCGCCGGGCGCACCGCGCCGGCGATGGCTCTGAAGTTCCCGGCCGGGCTCCTGGTCAACCTCGGGGAGACGCCGAAGTCCACCTACCCCGGCAAGGGGCCGCTGACGCGGATGGCGGTCGCCAACTTGGTGCGCACGGCGTTCGCCCAGGCCCGGGACGGCGGCGACGACAAGAAGCGGAACGCCAAGCTGGAGGCGCTGAAGCCGTTCGCCCGCGGCGAGCTGCCGGTCTACTTCAGCGCCCACCGGGCCGACGACATCCTCACCGGCCTGCGGCTGGCCGACGAGTTCAAGCTGAAGCCCATCCTCGACCTGGCGACCGAGGGCTACCTGATCGCCGACCGGATCGCGGCGGCGAAGGTGCCGGTGGTCGTCCACCCGACGATGCAGCGGGCCGGCAGCAGCATGGAGACGCTCAATAGCCAGGTTGCCAACGCCGCGGCGCTGGCCGACCGCGGCATTTCCGTGACGATCGGCACCGGCTACGAAGGTTACGTGCCGAAGACGAGGGTGCTGCGGTACGAGGCCGCAATGGCGGCGGCCAACGGCCTGGGGCCGGAGCGAGCGCTGCGGGCGGTGACGCTGGACGCGGCGGAGTTGCTCGGGATCGCTGACAGGTTCGGCAGCATCGAGGTCGGCAAGGCGGCGGACCTGGTGCTCTACGACGGCGACCCGTTCGAGCACGCCACGCACGTGACGCACACGCTCATCGACGGCAAGGTGGTGTGGGACCGGGCGGACCACCTGAAGACGCCGTTCGCCCGACGGGCGCTGCCGCTGCTGACCGGCGGGGGCGGCGGGTGCTGCATGGGGTGGTAGTGGTTAGCCGCGACGCGGAGTCTTCGGAGCGGGGCGCGGGACAGTCTCGGGGGGG
>DASXAN010000744.1:0-5876 GCA_036406755.1 Gemmataceae bacterium | reverse complement strand
CAGCTCCCCGGACTCCAGCTTGGCCCGCAGCTTCTCCCGGTTGCGCTGCCGCTTCTCCTGGTCCTCCTTCTCCTGTTCCGGCTCCCACGGCGAGGTCTTGACCGGCGGCAGCAGCAGGTCGAGCAGCCGGTCGGTCACCTTCTCCTGGGCCTTCTCCCTCACCTGGTCCTTGAGCCGCTGCTTGACCATCCCGACGGCCGAGTCGGTCAGGTCGCGGATCATGCTCTCGACGTCCCGGCCGACGTACCCGACCTCGGTGTACTTGGTCGCCTCGACCTTGTAGAACGGGGCGCCGACGAGCTGGGCCAAGCGGCGGGCGATCTCGGTTTTGCCGACGCCGGTCGGGCCGATCATGATGATGTTCTTCGGCGTCACGTCCTTGCGCAGGTCGGGCGGCAGCTGCTGCCGCCGCCAGCGGTTGCGGATGGCGACGGCGACCGCCTTTTTGGCCGCGTCCTGGCCGACGATGTACCGGTCCAGCTCGGCGACGATCTGCCGGGGAGTCAACTCAGCCACGGATAAGACTCCAAGAGGAATGAACCACAGATGCACACGGATGAACACAGATCAGATGGAAAGAGTGCATTTCTTTCTTCTGATCTGTGTTCATCCGTGTGCATCTGTGGTTCATTGGATTTCCTCGACTTCGATGTTCCGGTTCGTGTAGATGCACAGGTCGGCGGCGATCTCCAGGCTCCGCCGAACGATGTCGGCCGCCGATAGGTCCGTGTGCGCCGCCAGGGCTCGGGCGGCGGCCAGGGCGTAGCTGCCGCCGGAGCCGATCGCCGCGATCCCGTCGGTCGGCTGGATCACGTCCCCGGTGCCGCTCACGAGCAGCAAGTGGTCGCGGTCCATCGCCAGCATCATCGCCTCCAGCCGGCGGAGCAGCCGGTCGGTCCGCCAGTCCTTGGCCAGCTCGGTCGCCGCCCGCGGCACCGACCCCTGGAAGTCCTTCAGTTTCGCCTCGAACCGCTCCATCAGGGCGAAGGCGTCGGCCGCCGCCCCGGCGAACCCGACCAGCACGTTGCCGCCGTGTAGTCGGCGGATCTTGTGGGCGTCGCCCTTCATGACCACCTGGCCGAGCGTCACCTGCCCGTCGCCGCCGATCGCCGCCCGGTTATTCCGCCGGACGGCCAGGATGGTCGTGGATCGCATCGCCGGCACGCAACAACCCTCCGCCGCGGGCGAACTACACTTGGGATGGCCGCGGCCGCTATCACAGACGGGACGGGTCCGGGGGCGGTCCTCGCCACCTGTCCGTCGGCCGGCCGCCTCGGATAATGATACGGGGAACCGGCCCGCGGTACGCGCCCCGACCCCGACCCACGCGAGGGACGTCCCATGTCCGCCTGGCTCGTGCGCCTGCTCCCGGCCGTTGCCCTGGTCGTCGGCTTGACGGCCGCCCCGGCGTTGGCCGCCGACCCGCCGAAGGTCAAGGACGACGGCAACCTGTTCACCGACCAGGCCAAGCGGGACGCGAACGAGATCATCGCCGACATCTTCAAGCAGTACAAGAAAGAGGTCCACGTCGAGGGGTACAACAAGCCGCCTGCCGCCAAGGCGGAGGAGTTCGAGCAGCACAAGCGGGAGCGGGCGTACCGCGACCGGTTCTTCAAGACGTGGGCCGAGGAGCGGATGCGGGCCACCCGCACCAACGGCGTGCTCGTCCTGATCTACCGGGACAAGGACGGATACTTCGCCGAGATCGATGCCGGCCCGGAGACCCGCCGGCGCGAATTTCAGCACGACGACATCGAAGCACTCAAGGAGCTCCTGGTGGACCGGCTCAAGGCCCACCAGGATGACAAGGCGCTGGTCGAAGGGGTCGAGTCGATCAAGCAGGCGATGGAGCGCAACCAATTGAAGGTTTCCAAACCGGGCGAGGCCGGGCAGGGCGGCCACGGCCCGGCCATCCCCATTCCGGGGCGGCACGAGGAACAGGGAAACAACCCAATCGGGGGCGGGATCATGAGCTGGCTCTGTCCAATCCTGGTGGTCGCGCTGATCGCGTGGGTGGTGATCGGCCTGGTCCGGTCGTTCACCCGGCCCCGGGGGTACGGCCCTTACCCCGGCGGCGGGTACGCCGGCGGCCCGGGGCCCGGCTACGGCGGCGGTTACGGCGGGGGCGGCGGCGGCGGGTTCATGTCCAGCCTGTTTGGCGGCATGTTCGGGGCCGCGGCCGGCAACTGGATGTACGACTCGTTCTTCCGCGGCGGCCCTTCGGCCGGCGGGGGCGGCGCCGGGTTCACCCCGGGCGCCCGGGCCGCCGAGCCGGACTACGGCCCGTCCGGCGACGACATGGGCCGGTCCGGCGAGAGCGCCGGCGGCGGGGACTTCGGCGGCGACGCCGGCGGTGGCGGCGGTGGCGGCGACTTCGGCGGCGGCGGCGACTTTGGTGGTGACGCCGGCGGCGGCGGTGATTTCGGTGGTGGCGGCGGTGATTTCGGGGGCGGGGGTGGTGGCGACTTCGGGGGTGGCGGAGATTTCGGCGGGGGCGGTGATTTCGGGGGCGGCGGGGACTTCGGCGGCGGGGGCGGCGACTTCGGCGGAGGTGGGGGTGACTTCGGCGGCGGCGGCGATTATTAGTCGCCCCGAACGGAACTCGGGACCAGGAGGCGGGGATGGAGACGTTCGGGTTTGCGGCGTTCGCCGCCGTGTTCATGTGCGTCGCCTGGTGGCTGACGCGGCTGATGTCGGCCACCGGCCGCAACGACGACACCACCCACGGCGGCGGCGCCGGGGGGGGCGGCTTGGGCATTTGACCCCCGCCTGCCACTTCTGCGACCGGCTCGCCCGGCTCGGCGAACTGCCCGCCGGCGAGCTGGTCTGGCAGTTCCCGCACTCGGTCGCCCTGCTCGGCCCGTGGCAGTACTACCACGGCTACTGCGTCCTGGTCGCCCGCGCCCACGCCGCCGAGTTGCACCGCCTGCCGGACGACGACCGCCGCGGCGTCTTCGACGAGCTGTGCCTGTTGGCGCGGGCGGTCGAGGCGGGATTCCGGCCGCGGAAGCTGAACTGCGAGCTGCTCGGCAACCAGGTGCCGCACCCGCACTGGCACCTGTTCCCGCGGTACGAGTCGGACCCCAACCGGCTGCAAGCCGTCTGGCTGGACATCGCCCGGGCGGAGTCCGACCCGGCCGAGCGGCGGCGGCTCTCGACCGGCCCGATCCACCGGGCGGAGACGGCCGCCCTCATCCGTCGGCACCTCGAATCGCAGATGCGCGATGACGCCACCGCCTGACTCGCCACTCCGGATCGGCACCCGCGGCAGTCCGCTGGCGCTGTGGCAGGCCACCTATGTCGCCGATCGACTCTCCCCGATCGCCCTCCCGCGGCGGGTCGAGGTGGTTCACGTCCAGACCGAGGGCGACCGCGACCAGTCGGCGTCGCTGGCCCACATCGGCGGGCGCGGGGTGTTCACCAAAGACATCCAGCGGGCCGTGCTCAATGGCTTGGTGGACGTCGCCGTCCACAGCCTCAAGGACCTGCCGACCCAACCGGTCCCGGGGCTGACCCTGGCGGCCGTCCCGCCGCGGGGGCCGACCGGCGACGTGCTGGTGTCGGCGTCCGGGAAACACTTCGCCGACCTGCCGCAAGGCGCCCGCGTTGCCACCGGAAGTCTGCGGCGGCGGGCGCAGCTCCTGCACCGCCGGCCGGACCTGCGGCTGGAGGACATCCGCGGCAACGTCGAAACCCGCCTGCGGAAGCTCCGTGATCAGGGTTACGACGCCCTGGTGCTGGCCGCCGCCGGGCTGGAGCGGCTCGGGCTGGCCGGCGTCGCCACGGAGGTGCTGGACCCCGGCTGGATGCTGCCGGCGGTCGGGCAAGGGGCGCTCGGCCTGGAGTGCCGCTCGGACGACGCCGCCACGCTGGCACTCCTCGCCGCCCTGAACGACCCGCCGACCCGGCGGGCGGTGGAGGCGGAGCGGGCGCTGCTCTATCACCTGGGTGGCGGCTGTCAGGTGCCGCTCGGGGCGGCGGCGCGGGTGGACGGGGATGTGCTGGTTTTGCGGGCGGCTGTGCTGGCGGCGGACGGCTCGCGGCGGGTGGCCGGCGAGGAGGCGGGGCCGGCGAGCGACGCCGCGGCGGTCGGCGAGCGGCTGGCGGATCGGCTGCGGGGGCAGGGGGCGGCGGAGTTGTTGATCGGTTAGCCGCTTGCGGCTATGCGGGGCGGGTGTCCGCCCCGCATAGCCGCAAGCGGCGAAAGTAGCCGAAAACTCACTTTTCTCATTTCCCGCGGTCAAGGCTGTTGACAGCCGCTCGCGCCGCGCATTAAAGTAACTAAACCTGTTAGCGACGGTCCCTGTCTGGAAGGCACAACGGCGGCCACCACGTCACGCCCTCGGTCGCCCGCCAACCATCAACCGCTCACGACCGGCTCCCGCGGAGAGACCGACTCATGCCAGTGAACCAAGGGGTCTGGGGCATCGACGTTGGCCAGAGCGCCTTGAAGGCGCTGCGGCTGGAGGTCATCGACGGCGTCCTGACGGCCACCGCCTTCGACTACGTCGAGCACCCGAAAATCCTGTCCCAGCCCGACGCCGACCCGGACCAGCTCACCCGCGAGGCGCTGGAGAAGTTTCTCTCCCGCAACAACATCAAGGGCGACCTGGTCGCCGTCAGCGTCCCCGGCCAGAGCGGCCTGGCCCGGTTCGTCAAGCTGCCCCCGGTCGAGGAGAAGAAGATCGGGGACATCGTCCGGTTCGAGGCCAAGCAGCAGATCCCGTTCCCCCTGGACGAGGTCGTCTGGGACTTCCAGAAGATCGGGTCCGGGGAGGTGACCGACGGGTTCGCGATGGAGACGGAGATCGGCCTGTTCGCCATGAAGCGGGACCAGATCAGCCGCGCCCTGGCCCAGTTCGCGGACGTCAACGTCGAGGTCCACTTCATCCAGATGGCCCCGCTGGCGCTGTGCAACTACATCGCCTACGACCTGCTCAACAAGGGCGGCACCCCGCCGGCCGGCGGCGAAGAGCCCGCCCCGGCCGAGGACGAGGGGCCGCGGGGCAAGCGGAAGTGCGTCGTCGCCCTGGACGTCGGCACCGACAGCTCCAACCTGGTCATCACCGACGGGGAGAAGATCATCTGGCAGCGGCCGATCCCGCTGGGCGGCAACCACCTGACCCGGGCCCTGTCCAAGGAGCTGAAGCTCACCTTCGCCAAGGCCGAGCACCTGAAGCGGAACGCGGCCAAGAGCCCGCCGGAGCTGAAGACCATCCTGGCGGCACTCAAGCCGGTGCTGACCGACTTCGTCGGCGAGGTGCAGCGGTCGCTGGGGTTCTTCACGAACACGCACCGGGAGGCGTCGATCCAGTACATGGTCGGGCTGGGCAGCGCCTTCCGCCTGCCGGGGTTGCAGAAGTACTTGAGCGAGAAGCTCCAGCTCGAGGTCCGCAAGCCGCCCGCGTTCAACCGGCTCATCGGGGACGACGTGGTCAACGCCCCGGTGTTCACCGAGAACGTGCTCGGGTTCGCCGTCCCGTACGGGCTGGCCCTGCAGGGGGTCGGGCTGGCGAAGTTGCACACCAACCTGCTGCCGCAGGAGATCCGGTTCGACCGGATGATCCGGGCGAAGAAGCCGTGGGCCGTCGCCGCCGCCAGCGCCCTGTTCCTGGGCATCTTCCTCTACACCCTCGGGTACGCGCTGAACTACCGGGCCGTCACCGCCGCCCCGATCGAGTCGGCCATCAAGAAGGCCGACGCCACCGTCTCCAAGGTGAACGGCCTGAAGGGCGAGACGGACACCAAGGAGGGGGACGTCAAGAAGGTGCAGGAGGAGATCCGGGGGGTGATCGCCGGCAAGGACGAGCAGCTCAACTGGCTGCTGCTGAACCGGTTCATCATCAACCAGCTGCCCGTGCCGGAGGGGGACAACC
>DASXAN010000743.1:0-6335 GCA_036406755.1 Gemmataceae bacterium | reverse complement strand
GCTCCCCTCGCCGACTCGGGTCGCGGCGTCACATTATCCGTCACCCACCAACCGCGCCACCTCCTCGCAGTCCTTATCCCCGCGGCCCGAGAAGCACACCACCACCACCTCGTCCGTGCCCCGCCGGCCCGCCTCTCGCACCGCCTCGACCACCGCGTGCGCCGTCTCCAGCGCCGGCAGAATCCCTTCCAACCGAGCGCAAGTGTGGAAGCCCTCCAGCGCCTCCGTGTCGTTGACGCTCGTGTACCGCACCCGGCCGGTGTCCTTCCAGTGGCTGTGCTCCGGCCCGACGCCGGGGTAGTCCAGCCCGGCCGAGATCGAGTGCACGTCGCTCGTCTGGCCGTCGTCGTCCTGCAACACGTAGCTGTAGCTGCCGTGCAGGACGCCCGGCTGGCCGTGGCTGAGCGTCGTCGCGTGCCCGCCCGGCACGGCACCCCGGCCGCCGGCCTCGACGCCGATCAGCTCCACGTCGGCTTCGCTGACGAACGGGGCGAACATGCCGGCCGCGTTCGACCCGCCGCCGACGCACGCCACGACCGCGTCCGGCAGCCGGCCGACCTGCTTCAGACATTGCTGTTTCGTCTCGTCACCGATGACCGACTGGAAGTCGCGGACGATGGTCGGGAACGGGTGCGGGCCGACGACGCTGCCGATGACGTAGTGGGTGTGGCCGACCGTCGCCATCCAGTCCCGCAGCGCCTCGTTGATCGCGTCCCGCAGCGTCCGGCTGCCGCTCTCGACCGGGCGGACCGAACTGCCCATCGCCCGCATCCGGAAGACGTTGAGCCGCTGCCGGCGGACGTCCTCGGCCCCCATGTAGACCTCGCACGGCAGGCCGAGCAGGGCGGCCGCGGTGGCGGTGGCGACGCCGTGCTGGCCGGCCCCGGTCTCGGCGATCAGCCGGGTCTTGCCCATCCGCTGGGCGAGCAACGCCTGGCCGAGGGCGTTGTTGATCTTGTGGGCCCCGGTGTGGTTCATGTCCTCGCGCTTCAGGTAGATGCGGGCGCCGCCGGCGTGGCGGGTGAGCCGCTCGGCGAAGTACAGCGGCGACGGCCGGCCGACGTAGTCACGCAAGAGCGCGTGGAACCGCTCTTGGAAGGCAGGGTCGGCCTTGGCCTGCTCGTAGGCGGCGGCGAGCTGGTCGAGCGCGGCCATGAGGGTTTCGGGCACGAACCGGCCGCCGTACGGGCCGAACCGGCCGGCGGTCGCGCGGCCGGATGTGGTTGCAGAAGTCATGGAGTCATCCTAGATACGGCGGCGGCCGGGCACTAGCCGAGGTCGGCCCCGAGATTGGCGAGCCACTCGGCGAACTCCGTTCGCCAGACCGCCGCCAGGGCCGGCGCCCGCAGCGCCCGCCGCAGTTCGTCCACGTTTTCCCGGTCATCGACGATCAACCGAAAGACGTCGGTGACGGTCGGGGCGGCCTCGTCGGTTCGGACCAACTCGATCGCGTCGCCCGCGGCGAGATCGCCCTCCCCGGCGACGGCGAAATAGATGCCCGGCCGGCCGCTCAGGCGGAACCGCTTGACCATCCGCTGGTCGCCGAACCGGATGCCGAGCTTGAAGCACGGTAGCCGCGGCTGCGTGGCCACCAGCCGGGCCGTGCCGACGCGGTACTCGTCGCCGATCCGGACCTCGGTCTCGACCAGCCCGGCCGTGGTCAGGTTCTCGCCGAACGCGGCCCACGGCAGCTCGGCGCCCGGCAGCTGCTCGTGCCACCACGGGTAATGCTCAGACGGGTAGGCGTAGACGGCCTTGTCGGGGCCGCCGTGGACGGACAAGTCGGCCTGGGTATCGCCGTCGAGGTTGAGCCGCCGCACGGCGACGCGGCCCGTCACCGGCTCCTTGAAGATGGCGGAGAGCGTGGTGCGGCCGCGCCACGGCACCGGCCGCGGCTTGCCGACGTTGACGGAGACGACGTGCATCGGTGGCCCTCGCCCGCCGGGTGCGTGGTCGCGCCTCCGGGGACAGGTATAGTACACGGGGCGACCGCCCCGAGGGCCACCGCCGTGAGCGCCCCGCTCGTGCTCGTCAACGCCGTCGGCCTGACGCCGCGGCTCCTGCCGCTCGCCCCCCGGCTGCACGCCCTCGCCAAGGCCGGCTGGTCCGTCCCGCTCCGCGAAACCCTCCCGGCCGTCACCTGCACCGCCCAGGCCACCCTGCTCACCGGCACCTCGCCGGAGCGGCACGGCGTCGTCGCCAACGGCTGGCTCTTCCGCGACACGACCGAAGTCCGCTTCTGGCAGCAGTCCAACCGGCTCATCCAGGCCGAGCCGGTTTACCAGACTGCCCGTCGCCGGGCCGCCGACCGCGGCCGGCCGTTCAAGTCGGCCAAGTTGTTCTGGTGGTTCAACCAGGGGGCGGCCGTCGATCTGAGCGTGACGCCGAAGCCGCACTACGCCCTGGACGGCAACAAGGTCTTCGACATCCTCAGCACCCCGCCGGAGTTGGCGGACAAGTTGAAGAAGGACCTCGGCCCGTTTCCGTTCCACACGTTCTGGGGCCCGGCCGCCGGCGAGGGCGAGGCGGTTTGTACCAAGTGGATCGCCGCCGCGGCCGCACTCGTGCTGCTGGAGGAGCGGCCCGACCTGACGTTCGTCTACCTGCCGCACCTGGACTACGACCCGCAGCGGTACGGGCCGTCCGGCTGCGACATGGCCAAGCGGGTCGGCGAACTGGACAAGGCGGCCGGGCCGCTGCTGGAAGCCGCCCAGGCGGTCGGGGCACGGGTGTGGGTGGTGAGCGAGTACGGCCACTGCGACGTGTCGCGGCCGGTCTGGCCGAACCGGGCGCTCCGCCAGTCCGGGCTGCTCGCGGTTCGCCCCGGGCCGTTCGGCGAACACCTCGACCTGTACGCCAGCCGAGCGTTCGCCGTCTGCGACCACCAGGTCGCTCACGTTTACGTGAACGACCCCGCCGACGTGCCGCGGGTCCGGGACGTACTCGCCCCACTGCCCGGAGTGGCCCGCGTCCTGGCCGGCGACGAGCGGCACGACATCGGGTTACGCCACGACCGCTCCGGCGAGCTGATCCTGCTGAGCGAGCCGGCCGCGTGGTTCGCCTACCCGTTCTGGCTGAACGACGCGGCCGCCCCGGACTACGCCCGGGCGGTGGCAATTCACGCCAAGCCGGGGTTCGACCCGTGCGAGCTGTTCATGGACCCGCGGCTGTTGCTGGGCGGCTGGCCGCGGATCGCCCGGCGGCTCTTAGCGAAGAAGCTCGGCTTCCGCATGACGCTGGACGTGATTCCGCTGGACCCGTCGATCGTGCGGGGCAGTCACGGGCTGGCGGCGGCGAACGACGCGGACCGGCCGCTGTGGGTCGGCGACGGCCCGCGGCCCGGCGACGGCCCGGTGCCGATGACGGCCGTGCGGGACGGGGTGCTGCGGGCGCTGGAGTTGGGGGAATGACCCGGTTAGCCGCGACGCGGAGTCCGCGGAGCGGAGCGCGATAGCGCTATCGCGCTCCGCTCCGCGTCGCGGCTAACCGCCGTCACGGCGGCGACGTGGGCAGAATCTCCGTGTACTCCGACCGGTCCTCCGCGTCGCCAACCTTCGCCGGCACGATGACCAGGTCGTCCGTCATCTCGCCCTTGGTGAATTCCTTGCGGAACTTGGTGACGAACTGGCCCTCTTGCAGGTGGCCGAGCAGCTGCTTGAGCGCGTTGACGTCCGCCGCCGGGGCCGACCGCACCAGATATCCGCCCGGCCGCTCCTTGCGGTACTTCTCCAGCCGCTCGCGGATCGTCTTGTACGTCTGCTCCCGCTTCTTCTCGTCCTGCAGGTCGGCCTGGGTGAAGCCTTCGTCCACGTTCGGCACCTTCTCGCCGAACGCCACCTCGCCCTTGAGCAGGCCGACGTCGTCCTTGTCGAGCTTCCTGGCCCATTCGAGCGTCGTGGCGACGTTGCCGTCCTTGTTCGGCCGGGGCCGCTGACCGCTCACGAACCCGAACCCGAGTTGCTGTGCCCGCTGCATTAGCTCGGGGATTTTCGGCTGGACGGCCTGGAGCCAGTCGTCGCCGCGGCCGGGCAGGTCGTGGCCGCCGAAGATGCCCTTGTCGTACCAGCCACGGGCGTTTTGCAGCATCGGCACCCACTGGTACTGGTACGTCCAGTCGCCCTCCAGGTCGGTCTTGTACGGGGCCTGGACGTAGAACAGGGCCTCCGTCCGGTCCTTGACCGAGATGCGGGTGATCCGCAGCGGGTAGACGAACTTGTCCGAGGCGAACCGGAACCGGGTCGGGGTGACCTCGCCGGCGTAGGAGCCGTCCGGGTTCTTCTTCATCTGGGCGGTGTCGATCTTCATGACGGTGAACAGCCACTTCTTCTGCACGTAGAAGTCCAACGTGGCCTCGTCGCCCGAGTAGCTGTACCGGTTGTCCTTGAGCCACTGGTACAGGTCGTCGGCCCGGCCCGCTTCGACGATCTTGTACTCCAGCGATCCGACGATGCCGGCCTCCAGCACCTTCACGGCGGGCTTGGCCCCATCCTTCATATCCACCACTCCTTGCGGTACGGCCGCGCCGGCCCGCATGGAAAAAAGGCGTCGCTCGTCGGGCAACAGTTTCGATTTCGGCTGCTCGCGCTTCTTGAGGATGGTGAAGACGGCGAGGTGCTTGAAGAAGTCCCGCGGCATGGTGTCCAGCTTCGGCCGGCTCGGCGTCGGGATGACCATGCCGAAGTCCACCGCGTTGCCCTCGAACTTCGGCTGCACCGTGAACGCCTCCACCTTCCCGGCCGGGTCGTAGGTGAGGAACGCCTTCTGGGCCGGCTGGAGCACGTCCTTGTCCTTGGCGCTGAAGTAACAGCACGCCGAGTCGGCGGCCCGCGGCAGCAGGGCGAACGCGACGGGGGCGAGCAACACGGCGGCGACGGCGGGATGGCAGCGGGGACGCATGGACCGACTCCTTCCTCGGGGCGGACGGGGGCCGTCGCCCATGCTGGCCGAGGCGGGGGCGGATGTCAACGAGGCGGGGCGGGGATGTTACGCGGCGGCACTGAACGGTCGAATGGCGGATTCGCGCTTTGACCCCCGGCCTCGCAGACTCGACCGGGGCTTTACCTCAGCGCCCTCCGGGCTAAGGCGGATCCCGGGAGGGCGAGGCTCCTGCCGAGCCGGGTGCGCAAGCGGCTCGGCAGGAGCCTCGCCCTCCCGGTCCACGGCTCTGAAATGGCGCTTAGCCCGGAGGGCGCTGAACTCAAGCCCCGGTCGAGTCTGCGAGGCCGGGGTCGAATTCAAGCCCCCGACTCCCTCAGCCGCCCCGGGTGCAGGGCCGTGGCCACGTACGCCGGCAGCGGCTTCGTCGGGGCCGGCGCTTTGACAACCAGCACCGGGCACGCCGCCTGCCGCACCACCTGCTCGGCGATGCTCCCGACCAACAGCCGCTTCCACCGGCTCACTCCGTGCGTGCCGAGCACGATCAGGTCGCAGTCGAAGTCGGCCGCCGCCCGCAGGATGGCCGTCACCGGGTCCTCCTCGCTCAGGACGTACTCGACGTGGACCTTCGGGTCGCCGGGCGCCTCCCGCCGCAGCTCGTCGAACAGCTGCCGGCGGTACGCGGCCGGCTGGTCGGGCGAGGCGACCTGGCCGTACGGGACGTTGTCCATGCCGAGCGTGTCCACGACGTGGAGCAGGACGAGGTCGCCGCCGGCGTCGTGGGCCAGGTCGGCGGCGTAGTGCAGGGCCGGGTGCGACGTGTCGGTGTAGTCGGTCGGGTGGAGGATGCGCTGGAACCGCATGACCGGGGCCTCCGTGGGGGTGACGGGGCTCTCCACAGTCATGATACGCTGTGGACGGTTAGCCGCGACGCGGTGTCCGCGGAGCGGAGCGGGCGTCGAATTGCAACGTATATTTGCCCGGGAGTCTGTCGGTTCGGCTATCCACAAGTCAATGATTCAACGGCCGGGTTATCCGCATGACAAATCCGCGGTACGCCCTGACGTGGTTGATCCTGACAATCGCCGGTCTCACGACATTATCCCTTCCTAGCAGCGACCTTCGCCGCGGGGCCATGGTCCGCTACCCGTTACACTTCTCGTGGGACGGGCATGCCGGGACACTGTGTCCGGGGACGAGGGTGAATGTCTTGATCATCAAGCCCGGGAACAATCGACCCGCCGTGTTTACCGTGACGACGAATGTGCTCATCGATCAGGTCATCAGGCAGTCCGACTTGTGGCAGGCGGACGTCATTTTGCGAATGCGGCCCGAGCAGGCCGAGCGAATCCGATTGGCACGTTCGGTTGGAAAGTTGGTTCCGGCTTTTGTGGAACCCACGGCGGAAAGCGATTAGCCTGACGATTCACCACAGGTGCCATGCCCACGGCTTTGCGTGG
>DASXAN010000742.1:0-3605 GCA_036406755.1 Gemmataceae bacterium | reverse complement strand
CGACCGGAACCGGAACGTGTACAGCGCCCGCCGGTACTCGGTGTCTTCCTTCCACACCTTCGGCCCGTAGCTAGCCGGCGGCACGAACAGGAACGCCGGGGCCGGCGGGTGGACGCTCGGGCCGCCGACGGTCGGGTCGAGCAACCCGCCGGCGGCCAGGGCCACGTCGCGGACGACCTCGGCCTCGACCCGCAACCGCGGCCCGCGGGCCAGCAGCCGGTTGGCCGGGTCCTTCGCCAATAGCTCCGGCGTCACCCGCGATGACTGACGGTACGTCGCCGACGTGACGATCAGCCGGTGCAGGTGTTTCAGGCTCCAGCCGGAGTCCATGAATTCGACGGCCAGCCAGTCAAGCAGCTCAGGGTGCGACGGCAGCTCGCCCTGCGTACCCAGGTCTTCGCTGGTGCTCACCAGCCCGGTGCCGAAGTACGCCTGCCAGACGCGGTTGACGATGGAGCGGGCCGTCGTCGGCGAGCGGCGATCGACCAGCCACCGGGCGAACGTCAGCCGCGTCGGCGGGGCGTCCGGCGGGAGCTGATGCAGGAACGCCGGCACGCCGGCCGTGACCGCCTTGCCCGGCCGGAGGAAGTCGCCGCGGACGAAGACGTGCCCCTCGCGCGGCGCCGCACGGGCTTGCAGCGCCAGCTGGGCCGTCCCCTCCGGGTGCTGCTTCCACAGCGCCTCGACGCGGTCGTTGGCGTCCTTCCACTCTGGGACCGTTGTCCGCCAGTAGCTGAAGACGGCCGCCTCCTCGGCCGGCGTGCGGTGGTCGCGCGGCCGCTCGACAATCTCCCGAATCCGGGCCGGCAGCGGGTCGGCCTCGGCCCCGGGCGTGGTCGTCACGGCCAGGCGGAAGCGGCCGAGGTTGTGGTTCTGGTTGTCGTCGCTGTTCCAGCCGCCGTGGTTCTGGGCCAGGTAGAAGGTGAGCACGGTGCCGCCGAGGTGGCCGACCGGCTTCTCGGCGTCAAACACCGCCTGCCGCGGCTGGTTCCGCCGGCCCGGGCCGGCGTCTGTCCCCCAGGCCGTGCCGTTGAGCCCGTCGATGGCGAACGCGACCGGCCCGGTCACCCGCTTGGTCTTGCTCCGGTCGTCGTAGATCGCCGGCAGCGGGGCCTCCGGCGGGTTGAAGTCGGCCGTCGCCTTGACCAGCTTGACCTTCTCGACCTTCTTCGGGTTCTCCGCCGCGGCCGCCTCGACGCGGAACTCGCTCAGCGCGGCCGTGCCGTAGACCGACCGCCCCGGCCCGCCGAGCGGCAGGTTCGGGTCGGTGAGCAGCTCCAGCCGGAACGCGGCGATCGTCGGCAGGTCCGTGCGGACGGCCATCTTGACCGTGTGCTTGGTCGGGGCGTATCCCTGCGCCAGGAACGACCCGTCCGGCTGCGGCAGGTACTTCTGGCCGCCGGTCGAAATCTCGTCCACCTCGGGGCGGACGACGACCCACTTCGGCTGGTTGCCGCGGACCGCGTCCTCCCAGGCCTGCATCCGCTCCCGCCAGTCGGGCCGGCGGTGGCGCAGGTCGGCCTCGATGGACTTGATCTCGCGGAACAGGTCGGCCCGCCGCCGCAGTTCGTCCGGGGTGTAGACGGCGATCTGGGCTTCGTGGGCGTTGTTCAGGAACGCGAAGAGGCGGTAGTACTCTTCCTGTGTGAGCGGGTCGTACTTGTGGTCGTGGCACTGGGCGCACTGGATGGTCAAACCGAGGACGCCCTTGCCGATGGCGTCCATACGGTCGAACATCGCCTCGGCCCGGAACTGCTCCGGGTCGATCCCGCCCTCCTCGTTGACCATCGAGTTGCGGAGGTAGCCGGTGGCGACCCGCTGGTCCTGGGTGGCGTTCGGCAGCAGGTCCCCGGCGACCTGTTCGATGACGAATTGGTCGTACGGCAGGTCACGGTTGAGGGCGTTGATGACCCAATCGCGGTACGGCCAGACGGGGCGGGGCTTGTCCTTCTCGTAGCCGTCGGAGTCGGCGAACCGGGCGGCGTCGAGCCAGTGGCGGCCCCACCGCTCGCCGTAGTGCGGCGACGCCAGGAGGCGGTCCACCAATCGTTCGTAAGCGTCCGGAGCGTCGTCGGCCAAAAAGGCGTCCACGTCCTCCGGCGTCGGCGGCAGGCCGAGTAGATCGAGGCTGAGCCGGCGGATCAGTGTGACGCGGTCGGCCTCCGGCGACGGCCGAAGTCCCTCCTTCTCCAGCCGGGCGAGGATGAACGAGTCGATCGGGTTCTGGACAAGCTGCGGATCGTGGACGGCCGGCACTGCCGGCCGCCGCGGCGGGCGAAACGCCCAATGGGACGACTTCTGACTTCTGACTTCTGACTTCTGACTTCTGTTTTCCCACCGGGCCCCTTGCTCGACCCACGCCCGCAGTTTGCTGACGTCGCCGGCGCTGAGTGCCGGCTTGCCCTCGGGCGGCATCCTCAGGTCCGGGTCCACGCCGGCGACGGCGGCGAGCAGCCGGCTCTTGGCGGCGTTGCCCGGCACGATCACCGGCCCGGAGTTACCGCCCTTCAGCGCTTGGGTGCGGTCGTCGAGTCGCAGTCCGCCCTTCTGCTTGGCGGCGCCGTGGCAGGCGAGGCAGTTCTTCTCGAGGATCGGCCGCACGTCCCGGGCGAAGTCGATCGGCCCGGCGGCGGCCGGCGGCAGCTGCGGCGGCGGGCCGTCGGCGGCGACGGCAGCGGCGACCAGGCCCAGGCAGGCGAGCGGAATCAGGCGGCGGGTCATGCGGATCATCATACCCCACGTGGGCCGAATGTGGGGGAGGCAATTCTCACGGCGCCACGCGCACGACTTCCGCGACCACGTCCAGCCGCCCGGTCCGGCCGGTCAGATCGACGGTCTCTGGGTCCACCAGCAGGGCCGGCCGGTCGTTCACCTTCACTGCGTTGATCCGGTACTTCTCCGGCAACCGCAGCCGCAAGAGCGCCTTGCCCGGAACCTGCCGCGACGGCATCAGCACCTCCGCCGTCACCCGGCCCTTGCCCAGCTCCGAAATGGCCGTCACCGACACCTCGCCGAAGTCGGTCGGCGCCCGCTCGACTTTGATCCGGCCGCCGTCGCGGAGCCACTGCCGCGGCGTGGCGAACAGCAGCCGCAGCGTATCCGCCCGGCCGTCGCCGGCCATGTCCCAATCCTGCACCAGTAGGCCGCGGAGCTGCGACAGGAAGCTCGCGTTGGCGGCGCTGTTGGGCGGTAGGTAGAACTGTCGGCCGAGCGGGTCCACCGGTTGGATGCCGCTCGACTCGCCGTCGAGGAACGTGTCCCGCGTCATCCCCTGGGCCAGCTTGCCGTAGAAGCTCACCAGCGCCCGGTCCGCCTCGTCCCGCTGCTGGAGCAAGAGGGCATACCGCCAGCCGTACAGGTCGTCGATGTTCCGCGGGTCCACCCAGAACGGCCGGGCCGACTGCACCCGGATCATGCCCATGCACAGCCCGCCGTTGGTCTGCATGTACCGGACGATGTCGGTCGCGGGCTGCGAGTCGTAGCGGAACACGCCGGTGCTCAGCAGCGACTGCACCACCAGGTTCCAGTAGCTGCCCAACCGGGTGCCGGTGATCGGGTCGGGGACCGGCTCCTCGCCGTCGATGGCGATCGGCACGAACGGCGGG
>DASXAN010000741.1:0-18489 GCA_036406755.1 Gemmataceae bacterium | reverse complement strand
ACAGCACCTGCCCGGCCACCAGCGCCTGGTACCGCTTCTTCGGGAACGCCCGCAGCAGCTCGACCACCTCGGCCGCCTGGGGCGACCGTTTGCCGGCGGCGTCCAGGGTGCCGATCAGCGGGAACAGGCGGGCGAACACCTCGGCCGCCTCCTTGGCCAGCGCCCGGTACAGGGCGTCGTACGTGTCCACCACCTGCTTGAGCCGGTCGGTGATCTGGCGGACGGCCTCCTCGGCGGCGGCCAGGCGGTGGCGGGGCAGCTCGATGTAGTGGACGGCCAGCTCGGCCAGCTTCTGGTCGTACTCGGCCGTCAGCCCGGCGGCGGCCGCCTCCATCGCCTTCTGCAGCTGGCCCGGCGGCGGGTCCTCGCCGACGTAGGCCGGCTTGCCGACCAGCTCGGCCAGGTCGTTGAGCACCAGACAGGCGGACCGGGCGTCCAGCGGCGTGCCCAGGGCGCTCCGCTCCAAGAGCGGGTTGACCAGCGCGTCGAACTTGCCGTCCGGCGGCTGGCCGATGGTGGCCTCGGACGCGGCCGTCAGCCGGTCGATGAGCAGCTCCGGCCGCAGCTGGCGGGCCTCCCACTGCTCGTCCAGCCAGGCGGTGACGGTCGGCCGCAGCGGCCCGATCTCCTTGGCCGTCCACTGCCGGAGCAGGTGGGCGGCCAGGTGGCGGGCGGCCCGGCGGACCAGCCGGCGGCCCGGCCAGGCCAGCCGGAACGTGGCGGCGGTGTAGCAGTAGGCGGCGTCGGTCACGACCGGGCGGGCGGCGTCGGCCGCCCGGCCCAGCGGGGCGAGTACGTCCCGCAGCACCAGCCCGGCGGCGGCCGCCGCCGCCTGCCGCCGGGCCGCGCCGTCGGAGCCGGCCGGCATCGGCAGGCACAGGCACCGGCCGAACGGCCGGCCCGGGTCGTGGACCGTCAGGTCCCGGGCGAACTTCGCCTCGTAGGCCGTGTCCGGCCGGCTGAAGTGGGCCAACTCGGCGAGCGCCGCGTAGGTGTTGGCCAGGGCCATCGGCCGGGACTTGCCCGGGTCGGCCGGCGGCAAGAGCAGCACCCCGACCACGTCCGGCCGGGTGTAGCCCATCTTCCGCAGCACGTGCTTGGCCAGGAACGCCATGTCGAGGAACATGCCGCCGCCGGTGCCGCCGGCCGGGGTGGTGACGACGTACACCCGCGGCCGGTTGCTGCGGACGCCCAGCCCGGTGCGGCGGTCGGCCTCGGCGATGGCGTCCGGTTCCAGGGCCGCTTCCAGCTCCACCCGCAGCCGCTGCTCGACGGTGCGGGCGTGGTCCCAGAACGCCAGCCGGCCCAGGGCCCGCAGCCCGGCCGTGCTCGGGTTGCGGGGCAGCCGATACAGCAGCCCGGACGGCAGCCAGTCCAGTCCGGCCCCGTCCCGGGCCCGGGCCAGGTAGTGGCTGGGGCGGTACAGGCGGGTGACGAGCACGTCCCGCGGGCAGCCGTGGGACGCGTCCGGGTCGGTGTCCACGGTGAACAGCCGCAGGTGCGGCACCGCCTCGGTGCCGCCGTGCTGCTCGGTGACGGCCCGGCGGAGGTAGCGGACGACGCGGTCGCCGGCCGCCCCGACGCCGATGACCACGGCCGGCAACAGCGCCCCCGGCCCGACCCGCTCCGACGGGGCGACCGGCAGCTGGGTGACCGGGGCGCTGACGGCCACGTGGGCCGGCCGCTGCATGGTGACGACCGACGGCCCCAACGACTGGGTGACGGTCGGGTCGAGCATCGGCCGGCTGATCAGCTGCGACGGCCGGGGGACGCGGCTCAGCGGCGGCGGGCCGTTGCCGTTGCCCGGGGTGGTGCCGCGGGTGGTGGCGGCCGCCTGGGTGCCGGCCTGCGGGTCGGCGGGGTTGACGGCCGGCAGCGTCCGCAGGGCGGCGACGAACGCCGAGCAGCTGGGGAACCGCTCCTCCGGCTTCTTGGCCAGCGCCTTGCCGACGGCCGCCCGGTCGCACTCCGGCAGCGGCTTGAGGTCCGGCGGGTGGCTGAGGTGCTGGAGGATCAGCTGGCGGGTGTTGGCCCCGTTGAACGGGCGGATGCCGGTGAGCAACTCCTGGTAGACGACGGCCAGGCTGTACTGGTCGCTGAACCGGGTGACGCGGTCGTCGAACGTCTCGGGGGCGGCGTAGACCGGGGTGACGCCGCCGGTGACGGAGGCGCTCATCCCCTCGAACACCTTGACCAGGCCGAAGTCGGCGACCTTGACGTGGTTGTGGACCAGGAACAGGTTCTGCGGCTTGACGTCGAGGTGCTGGAGGTTGTGCTCCAGGTTCATCATGTCGAGGGCCTCGGAAGCCTCGGCCATGAACCGGAGCAGCTCGTCGCGGGGGATGCCGGGCAGGCCGCCGGAGCGGCACTCGCGGAACCGGTCCCACAGCGACCGGTCGGCCAGCTCCATGACGATCATGAGCTGGCCGTCCACCACGTCGTACCGCTCCAGGGAGAGCAGGAACGGGTGGCGGATCTGCTTGATGCGTTCGAGGGCTTTTTTCTCTTGCTCGGCGGCCTTGGCGTTGTCGTTGGCGCCGGACTCTTCGAGGTTGCCGTAGACGAGCTTGATGGCCTTGAGGAAGCCGCCGGGGGCTTCGCACTTCCAGACCTCGCCGAACCCGCCTCGACCGAGGCGTTCGATGAGCCGGTACCCGGGGATGGGTTCGGTGGTGGGGGTGAGGGTGGTGGCCATGCGTGGCTCGGGTTGAGGTCGGCCCCCGGGACGAGGGGCGCTGGGCGAACGGAACCCCTTGACGCCGAAGATGTTACCGTGCCGGCCGGGGCCGGAGGACGTGGTCACGACCGCCGCACAGAACTTCTTTAGTGCAACCATAGCATTGAGATGAGCCCTTGGTTCGTTAGAACCGCGTCGCTGAGCATTTTCCGCGTCTCGGCCGCGACCCGGCGGTTCCGATCCACCACGGCGAGCGGCGGACGGCCAGGCAGCTGAAAAACAATCCTTTTCTGGGGTGACAAAACGGGACATTTTGGGACACCGCCCCGGCCGGGAGCGATCATCATGCCTGCGGTGCCGGGTTGCGAACTGGCGCGACATGTTCAGACTCCCGCGGCTGCTGTCCGCGGCGGGATGAACGGTTCCCCGAAAGAGGAGCCGGATCTCATTCAAGATTAGTGTATAAAATTACAGTTGCAACCACAAAGCCGGTGCGACACGGGCAAGCAAGGCAAAGCTGATACGGCGAGCAGACGACGGGATAGACGCGGCGGCTCCTCTCCGCGCGCCGGTCTTCGTGCGCATTGCGGGCAGCCGTAGCGGGTGGCACGCCGACCCGCTCCGCGGGTGCCCGGTTTGCAAGCAAACCGTGTCTTCGTCAAAGCCACACGGTTTGCTTGCAAACCGTGGCACACGATCTATTCCGTCGGCTCTGTCCCTGGCGTGAGTCGCGGGCATCACCGCCCGTGTCTTCTTGACTTCTCTCCCCCTTCCCGAAGCGGGAAGGGGCCGGGGAGTTGGGTCTTCTGCCGGACGCCTCGAACCCGCACTAGCCGCACTCCGTCCCCGCGGCCCGCAGGCCGCGGCCGACCGGCCCCGGGGCCGGGTGGCGGGCGCACGCCGCCTCGCCGCCCATGACCAGGGCCGTCAGGGCGAACGCCAGCCGGCGGAGCGGCAGCACCAGGTCCACCCGCCCGGTGTCCACCGCCGATTGCGGCATGCCGGGGTACGCGGCCGTCGCCCCGTCCTGGGCGATGACGAACCCGCCGGCCCCGCGGACGGCCCGCACCCCGCGGGCCCCGTCGCTGCCCATCCCGGACAGCACCGCCGCCACCACCCGGCCCCCGTACCGGTCCGCCACCGACGCGAACAGCAGGTCCGCGGACGGCCGGACCAGCACCCCCGGGGCAGAACGGCCGGTGTCGAACGTGCCGGCCGCGGTGACGACCAGGTGCCGGCCGGGCAGGGCGACGTAGACGACCCCCGGCCGCGGCACATCGCCGTCGGCGGCCGACATCACCGGCAGCCGCGCCGACCGCCGCAGGATCTCGGGCAGGCAGTTGGGGCCGGCGGCCGACCGATGCTGGGCGACCACGACGGCGGCCGGGAAGTCGGCCGGCAGCCCGCCGAGGAGCTGGCGCAACACCGCCAGCCCGCCGGCCGACGCCGCCAGGGCGACGAGGTCGAAGGCCGGGGCCGGCCGGCCGTCAGAGTGCTCCGTGAAGACAGCCATGTTCCGTCGGCCGCGCTGGGCAATGTCTCCTACCGGACATTCGTACGTTTCTGACATTCTATCCGATCGCCGCCCGCCGCGGCACTCGCCTTGCAACCGAAAAAACGGTCAGCCCGGCGCCCGGCGGCGGAGGTGTCCGATGGCGAAGCGGCGGCGGAGCGTGAACGTCCCCGGCCAGAACGCCCTGCTGGCCGTCCTTCCCGACAAGGAGCTGGCGCGGCTGTCGTCGCGGCTGGAGCCGGCGGCGATGAGCATCAAGGACGTCGTCTACGAACCCGACGGCCCGATCCGGCAGGTCTACTTCCCGCTGTCGGGCGTGTTCTCGATGCTGGTCGTCATGGAGGACGGCCTGGCCGTCGAGATCGGCACGATCGGGAACGAGGGGATGGTCGGAATGCCGGTGTTCCTGGGGACGCGGACCAGCCCGACCCGGACGATCTGCCAGGTCCCCGGCGAAGCCCTGCGGATGCGGGCCGAGGACCTCGAAGAGGAACTCGGGCATGACGGCGCCCTCGACGACGTGCTGAAGCGGTACAACCAGGCGCTGGTTACGCAGATGGGCTACTCGGTGGCCTGCAACCGGCTGCACTCGGTCGAGGAGCGGATGTGCCGGTGGCTGCTGATGACCCACGACCGGGTCGGGGCCGACCAGTTCCCGCTGACGCAGGAGTTCCTGGCCCTGATGCTCGGGGTGCGGCGGCCGAGCGTGACGGTGGCGGCCGGGGTGCTCCAGAAGGCCGGGCTGATCGCCTACGCCCGGGGGCGGGTGGTCGTCCTCGACCGCCGCGGGCTGGAGGCCGCCTCCTGCGAGTGCTACCAGCGGGTCAAGGACGAGTTCGAGCGGCTGCTCGGCTGACCCCGGGCGCCGCGGAGCCGGCTGGGCGCGACCGCGCCCGCCGGCCGCCACACCCGCGGGACAACGACACTAAGGGGCCCAGCCGGGCAGCGCGGCGGCCTGCGTCACCCACGCCGCCATCTGCGCCTCGTCGAGCCGATCGCCTTCACGGATGTCGAGGTAGCGCGTCTCCTGGCCCTTGCTGGCGCCGGGCGGGACCGGCCGCAACGACGTGCCGCGGAAGAACGCCACCTTGACGTAGCGGGCGAAGACGTGGAACGACAGGAACCAGCCCCGGCCCTCGACGCCGTAGAACGGCGAGTTCCACTTCACGGCCTTGCGGACGTCGGGCACGGCCCGCACGATGAGCGCGTCGAGGCGCTGGCCGAGGTCGCGCTTCCAGCCCGGCATCGCGGCGAGATACGCCTGCACCGGGGCGTCGCCGTCGGCCTTGGCGATTTGCGGGTTGCCGCCGGACAGGAGCTTCACCGGCTTGGCCGTCTTCGCCGGCGCGCCGTTCTGGGCCACCGCGGCCTTGATGAGCGCCCGGAACGCGGCCGCGTCAACCGTCTCCCCGTCGCGGATGTCGATCGCCCGCCGCGTGTTGCCGTCCAGGCTGGAATTGAACAACCGCGCCGGGTCCGGGAGGCTGGCCCCCCGGGCGAACGTGAACTTCACCACCTTCGCGTACGTCTCGCCGGTGCAGACGATGCCGTCGTGCGACCAGACCGGGACGCCCGCCATCGCGTTCGACGGCTTCCGCCACTTCCGCTCCTCGACCATCTCGGGGTCTGCCTCCAGGATCAGCGCCCGCATGTGGGCCAGGGTTTCCTCGCGCCAATCCCCCGGGCCGCCGGGCCGGGAAGCGGGTGTCCCGGTCGCCCGTGGTTTGCCCGGTCTCTTGGCCTTCGTGCTTGCGTTCGCGGCCTTGGCCGCGGGCTTGTGCGCCCCGGTCGCACCGGGCGCGCGCTTGGCCTTCGGCTTTGCTCTGCTCTCAGTCATCATCCGTCCCTTTTTGTTCGATGCTTCTCAAGTCGCTTCAGGTGTTCAAGTGTCGCCGCAGAACACACCGCGAGGCGGCTGTGTCGGTGCACCGGTCGATGGGCCGAAGGCTGTCCGAAAAGCGGTGATCGCAGACGATTATGATTGAGCTACGCCATCCGAATGTCCAGGGACGATCCGCTGCATCGCGGCGTTCCAACTCTGGACGCCGGCGCGAAAAAGTCCTAGAGCGCGGTTCGGGGCGGTGTGGGGGGAGGGCGAGGCTCCTGCCGAGCCGGCTGCGCCTTCGGCTCGGCAGGAGCCTCGCCCTCCCGGGCCGGCCGCTCCGGCAAACGGAAACTCGCACTAACAGTGTCCTGTCGCCCCGACTTCAGGAACCTTCATCGGGGCGATGGAGGCCCCTTTTCTCGGGGCAAGACACGCGGATAGCCGGCACCGAAAGCGGCGCCCAAAAGATGAAGCCCTATTACACCATCGACGCTGGTGAGTTCCTTGTCGGTTCGCTCATCGAGCGAGAGTTTCCCAACGTATCGCTTTGGTTTCCGGCGAAAGACGAGGGCGATGATCTGCTGCTGCTGGACCGCGATGCCCGTCGGGTCTGCACGGTGCAGATCAAGGTGTCCAGGGACTATTTGGCCACGCACATGGACGCGTTTTTCCATCCCCATCTTGAGTGCTGTGGGTGGTTCACGCCCAATCGGAGCAAAATCAAGCGAAGTGTTTCGGACTTTTGGCTCATCGGGCTACATTCGTATGGCCACCATCGACTCAGCGTGCTGGTCATTCCCCCCCCAGGAACTCCTTCGGCGTTACGACTTGATCCATGGACCGGTGGAGAGGTTCCAGAGCTACTTTTGGATTACCAAGGGCGGTCGCGTGTTTGAGACTCGGGGATTGAACAGAGAGGATCAGAGAAGGCTGGTCGAAGACCGCTTTGCCGACGACGCGCGCGATTTCACCGTGTTTCTCAACAACTGGGAAGTCATTCGGACGAAGCTCGGGGCCGAACCCGGCACCGCCGGCGAGGCGAGCAAAAGGCGGTCCACCGCGAATTGAAGTCGGCCATGCCGACAATTCCGCCCCGGTCCCGCGCCGGACCGTCGCCGGCCCGCCCAGCTGGAAAGGCCGGACCAGCCCCTGGCCTCCGGTCTAGGGCAGAAATGGCTTCGGCTCGGGGGCCGGGGCGGTCACGGCCGTCCACGCCGTCTTGAACGTCACCACCCCGGGCGCCAGGATCAGCAGGTTCACCACCAGGCCGACGACCTTCAGCCGGCTGTGACTGAACACCGAGCAACCGGCCCCGGCCAGGGCCACCGGGGCGGCCAGCCAATACGTAATCCCGCAGGTGAACATTCCCATCACCAGGCACGCGGCCGAGGCCGCGGCCAACATCAGCCCGACGAACCCGATCCGGTCGGCGATCGACTCGTCCTCGGCCACCGCTTCGGCCCGCTGGTGGGCGCGGCGATCCTCGTAGGCGTCGATCAGTGCGTCGACGCGCGGATTCGGGGCCATGTGCGGTTCGACCGGCCGCCGCCGGCCCTCCACCCCGGCCGACTCGCCCGGCCCCGCGACGGCGGGCGGCGGCGACGCCGCAACAGACGGCACCGGAACGGCCTGCGCGCAATGCGGGCAGTCGAGCGGCCGGCCGGCGGCGGCGTCCGGGGCCTTGAGTTTCGCCCCGCAGGTCGGGCACCTCAGCTTGATGGCCATCGTCGCCTCCTTCACGCCCGTCACCGGGTGCGTCCAGGCAAAGGTAACATGTGGTTTTCAGGCGGGGGCTCAGCCCGAAGCAGCGAATGGCGTGCCGACCTTGGGCGCGGGCGGCATCGGCTCGGTCAGATAATGGAACATCCGGGGAAACACAAGAGAGAGGGGACATTCATGTCCCCTCTCTCTTCCCCGGCCGGGGCCGATCGTTCACCGGCCGGGGCGGCATCGTTCAGCCCTGTAGGGCCGCGATCTGCTGGGCGAGTTGTCGCAGCGCCAGGGTCAGGGCCGTCTGCCGTTGCTGTAAGGCGGTCAGCAGCGCGTTGCGCGTGGCCGACGCGGGCCTCATCTCCAGGGCGGCCATCTGGGCCTCGACCTGGCGCAAGCTCGCCAGGAAGAACGCCTCGCGCTGGCGCAGCGCGTTGAGCAGCAGGGCGGTCCGGAAATTCGGCATCGACATCGGCGGCCGCATCATCGACGCCCCGCCGGACATCATCATCGCCGGGTTTGCCGGCATCGACATCATGCCCCGCCCCTGAGCCCGGGCGGGCTCGGCCCAGGACAGAAGGGCCAGCGCGGCGGCCAGGGACGGGGCGAGGACGCGGACGAAAACTCCGTGGTGCATGACACTCTCCTCTTCCGGGTTGCGGGCGTTGGGCGGGCGCGCCGAGCGCCACGACTTCGGCCCGCCAGACAGACGGGTCAGGCCTGAAAGGTGCGAATGGGGCGGCCGAACGCGGCCGGACCGATTCGCGGGCTTGAATTGCCGGACGTTCCGTCATCGGCGGCGGCGGGAAAAAGGCCCCGCGCCGGCGGACCTCCGGTGACTTCCGCCCCTCGACCGGGGCGGCCGGGATCCGCCTCTTTAGATATTGTGCCCGGGGCGGCCGGCGCCGTCTGTGAGCTGACCAACAATACCGACCGATTCTGTGACGACTGCCCCGGAGAGAAAGCCGGCAAGAAGAATGGACGTTCATCTTTTCATGCGTTGAAAAAATGAACGTCCATTCTTCTTGCCGGCCGCTTGCACGCCGCCGTTTTCTGACGTACCTTTCAGACACCAACCCACCGCGGCCGCACCCTCCCGTCTCGGCCCACCGAACCGAGAGGATGCCATGCCCAGCACCGCCATTCGCCGCGTCGTTCAATTCCTGAAGGCGGAAGACGGCCCGACCGCCGTCGAGTACGCCGTCATGCTCGCCCTCATCATGGTGGTGTGCATCACGTCGATCACGACGCTGGGCACGCGGGCCAAGGGCACGTTCACCGTCGTCGCCACCAGCCTGCCGGCCGGCAGCTGACGGCCGCGGCCGGCGTCACGGCCCCGCCCGGCCCGCCGGCCGCCCGGCGGGCTTGCGGAACAGCGGCCGCCGGCCCGGGGCCGGCTTGCGCTCCTCCTTTGCCTCCGCCGACACGTACGTCCCCTCCAGCGCCGTCCCGACCAGCTGGAACGCGGCCAGCACCGCGCCGGCCCCGTCGCTGTCCAGGGCCACGACGCCCAGTTTCCCCAGCGGGTTCGGCCCGGCCAGCAGGATGCGGAAGTTGCCGATCGTCAGCCGGTCGCCGGACACGTGAAACCGATAGCTGAACGGCAGGTCGGTCGTCATCTCGTTGACCAGCGGCTCGACGGCCGGCCACAGCCCGGCGAACGGCTTCAGCTCGGCGAACTCCTCCCCGTCCGGCAGCTTCAGGTGGTTCAGTCGGACGCTCGTCACCACCCCGTAGATCGCCCCGGTGCTGCTCAGCGAATACTCGGCCTCGGTGGCCAGCTCCGCCTCGAACCCCATCACCGACGCCTCGATCGTGCCGAGGACGCGGTCCTCCTCGTACGTCCAGGTGATCCGGGCCGACCCGTACGGGGCGACCTCGACGTCCTTAACGAACGTCCCGGCCGGCAGGCGGATGGTCACCTCGCGGCGGCGGCCGGCGGCCGGGCGGGCGTCGTCGGGCTTGCCGGCGCGGGCGGCCGGCGGGTCCGCGTCCTTGCCGATCAGCTGGCCGGCCGCCGCGCCGGTCGCGCCGCCGGTCGGCTCGGCCGACGCCGCCGACCACTGGCCGACCCCGAACCCGACCAGGCCGACGGCCACCAGGGCCGCCGCCGCCGCGTACCTCACCTTTTCCCAGGTCATGGCGCGCACCACTCCTTCGGCCAAGAGAACCGCCCGGGGCGACGCCCCCGCCGCGGCCGGCGACCGGCCGGCCAGGCGGGCCGCCGCGGCCCGGGCCGTCGAACACGCCCAGCCCGCCGCCGCCGCACCGGCGGCCGGCAGGGCCAGGGCCGCGGGCGCGACGCCGCGCCCGGTCAGGGACTTTTGCAGCCGCCGGCGGGCCCACGCCAGCCGGGTGAGGACCGTGCCCTTGGGGCAGCCGAGGCGGCGGGCGGCCTCGGCCGTCGTCAGCCCGGCGGCGTAGCACAGCTGCACCGGCAGGCGGTACTTCTCCGGCAGCCGGGCGACCGCCGCCGCGACCAACTCCGTCAACTCGTCCGGCGGCTCGGCCGTCCGGGCCGGCGGGTCGGCCGGCAGCGGGCCGTACCGGTCCAGCTGCCGCCGCAGCCGGCGGGCGGCCCGGCCGGCGACACAATATAACCACCGGCCGACGGCCTGGCCGTCGCGGATGCCGCCGGCCCGCTGGGCCAGGGCGAGGAAGGCGGCCTGGGCGGCGTCGTCGACGTCGGCGGCGGCCCGCAGCCAGCCGCGGCAGGCGGCCCGGACGGCCGGGGTGTGGCGGAACACCAGGGCGGTGAAGGCGGCCTCGTCGCCGTCGGCGCGGAAGCGGGCGAGCAGGTCCGCGTCCGACCGCGGGTCGTGGCGGTGGACGGCCAGGGGGCCGGCGAGGATGCGGTCGAGGCGTGAGGGGGGCACGGTCCCTCCGGACCAGGGGATAGCGTCCTGCCCGACACCAACAGGTGTCCCGAGACGGGCCGATGATTTTGCCAGTTTACCGACGGGCGGCCTGGAAGGAAGGGCGGGGTGGGCGGCGACGGCTGTCAGCCACGCGGCGGCTGGCGGGCCGGCTGGCGGCCCGCTGGCGAAGCTACCCCGGTCGATGCAGGCGGGGCACTTACGGGCGGCCGCTCAGTATGGGGTATCGTGGCCAAGCGAAGCTGCGTTCATGGAAAGCCGTCACGAAGCAGTGCTGGCGGTGATCACTTCTTACCGTCATTGTCCGCGCTCTTCTTTTTGAAGTACCCCGGCAGGTTCCAAATCCCAGGGTCCTGAAGATACCTGTAATCCTCGATTTTGATGACTTTGGAACCGGCTTCGGGAATGAACTCGCCGTCCGGCATCATCGTCCCTAGGATCAGCCGCCCGGATCGGAACTCGTAGACCCTCTGCGGCTCCGGAAAGGAGATTATGGGACCTTTCACTCGCTTGCGTAATGGGACATTGAGTTCCGACACCGGTAACTTCTCTTGGACGTGGAAATTGCCCCGTGCGTCCAGCGTCCCGACACACACCTCATTGCCCCATCGGAATCTGGCGATTTTGTCGGGGACTGGAATGTAGACATAAGGTAGAGGCGTGGCGGGGGCGGCTGACGTCCGCGACAAGGCCGCCCCTAAAGCGGCGACTGCACCGACAAGAAAGGCCAATGCTAACCGGCGACCGCCCATGTTCGTCCTCTTGATTTCGAGCGCCTACCTCCAGCCAGCATCGCCCGACTCGATGAGCTCAGGAGCAGCTGGGCGGGCCGTCCAGGGATCATCGCTACTCCGCTTGAACGGTTTTGAGCTCACACCCTGCTTGTTGACAACCACCGGCCTACCGGCCATTGCGTCGAACTGCGCGAAGAAATTAGCGCTCCAGTCAACCGACGCCACCGCATAGATTGAATCATCCCGGGGATACGATACGACCATGAAAAGCCTGAAGGCGAATTGGACGTCAATGAACTGAGTCTTGACATTCATCGCGTCCGTAGCATCCTGATCGACCGTCCCATCAGCTTTATGGACCACGGGGCTGCCAGTCCCGGGGCTATCATTATCCTCATAGAAATGAGCGTCAGCGAAAGGGGGCCATGGAGCAGGAGGTTCGTCGCCGTAGAATGGCGCCAAATCAGGCAACGTGTCGAGCAAGGGAAAAGACGGATACCGCAGGTTCCTGTCGGCGTAGCCGCTCCCGGACTGATAACGCCACCCGGGGCCAAGAAGGCTTTTGCCGTTGACCATATTCGTGACATCCTGGAGGAAGCGCATGGTCACGCCGCTGTCCGCTACGACAGCGTTAGAGTTCGCACCGGCGTCGGGGTCTTGATCATTCGGCCCGGAGATTGTTATAGCATCAAGACCTTCCGTCCATTGAGGAACCCACTGATTGTTGGCGTTCTGTACCCATTCCGAGAAGTTGATATTCTGCCCCGGTGCCTCGAAGGTTCCGGAACCTGGGATCACGGTCATATCGATGACCACCGGTGTCACCGTCTCCTTCAGCACGACGAATTGCACAATGCCGTCGTTGTCTGTGTATTGTACGCGAACGGTCGAGTCCTCCAAGGCCCAAGACTCATGGTCGCCTTCGACGTAGACCGTGACTTGACCGGAATTGCCCTATACATTGATGCCGGTGAATCGGCTCTGCTTCTGCCGGTCTTCCCAGAACGAGAGGCGTCCTGCCCCCGTCGAAACCGAGGTCACCGCGATCCGGCCCCCGTTTCCAGACCAGTTGATCGTCAGCGGAATCAACTCCGGGTCCGGTTGCCATAGGTTCCTCACGTCGAAGTCCCTGATGTCTGGGATGCCGGGCTGAGTGATCCATCCTGGGCCGATATTGGCATTGTCGGTCCACACGGACGCCCACCGGGGGTGGTTCTCATTGACCCAGTCAGCATGGCCCGGCGGCGGATTCGGCATCGCAGGCCGGTAGTTGTCGTTGTTCGCATTGATCGGGATGTAAGGGTTGAGGGTGGCGGTAAGCCAACCCGGCCCCGGCCCGAGCACGAGCCCAGTCGCGCCGCGGTCAAAGGGATAGAACTCGCTGGATGTCGAAGACCACGTGCGCCCAATCGGGAACTGCGAAGTTGTGTATGAGAAATATGCTTCTTGCCCCGGCAACAGCGCCGCGTTAGTATCCGAGATACTCCAAAAGTACCCATACCACGTCCACCCCGAGGGGTGCGATTCCGCTGTCGCCAAGCCGCCCGGGTTGCCAGGCTCGAAAGAGCGCAGTGAAACGTAAGCGCCCGTGTTCTTTATTCTATACTCCCACAGAACGTGGTCGGCGAACACTGTGGCCGTGGATGTGACCTCGGCCTGAGCGAGAGAATAAAACGACGTTAGGGCGTCTGTTTCGGTCTTTGTGTATACGATCGGGTCGTAGTGCCTGGCCGTGACGCCGTAACCGGTGTCCGAGCCGTAGCTGGTCCACCCCGCCGTCAGCGACCCGTCCCCGCCCACCGCCACCGCCGCCTGCTCCACCGAGTCGAACGCCGGCGACTGCGGCGTCAGCCGCACCGGGTCCGTCAGGAGTGCGCCGTCCGGGGCCACCCCCACCGCGTACAGGTCCCACGAGCCGCCGTTCCACACCGCCGGCTGGTCGCCCCAGGCGACGTAGACGTTGCCGCCGCCGTCCATCCCGGCCCCGTCCACCCACACCATGTCGCCCGCCGCCACCACCGGCACCGGGGCCGCCTCCACCGGCGTGCCGTCGGCCGCGAAGTGCTGCACGCCGATGCCGCCGGTGCCCGAGGCGTCGGTTTCGACCACGACGGCGAAGCCGCCGTCCGGGGCGGCCACCGGCACCGCCCGTGCCCCGGCTAGCAGGAGCGGGGCCGTCACGGCCGCCACCTGGAAGCCCCCGCCGGCGTCCGGGGTATAGGCGAACTGTTGGGCATAGACCCGCGGCGGGTCGGGCGAGTCCTCGGCGTAGACCATGTAGGTCGCCACCAGCGTGCCCGCATCCGACAGGGACACCCGCGCCGCCTGGGTCCCGGCCGGGTCGGCCAGCTCGGCCCCGAGCGGGATGTCCGGGGTGCTGGCCTGCAGGTCCCAGCTGAACAGCCGGGCGTACGCCTGGGGTGGCGCGCCCCAGCCCATCTGGTCGGCCGAGGCGACGGCGAACGTGCCATCCGGCGCGATGGCGGCGGCCGGGCACCAGCCCCAGTAGGTCTCCTCGAACCGGCCGACGGCGAACTCGGGGCCGACCGGGGTGCCGTCGGCGTCGAACCGGCGGGCCCACAGGTCGCAGGTGCCGTCGCCGCCGGGGCCGTCTCCCTCCCAGGCGACGACGAACCGGCCGTCCGGGGCGACGGCCAGGGCGGGCAGGACGTGGTCCCCGTCCGACGGGGTGTTGGCCAGCCCCGGGTCGCCGACGGGGGTGCCGTCGGCGTCCACCCGTTGGAAATAGATGTCGTAGGTGCCGTTGTCGGCGAAGCCCTGGTAGACGATGACCGAGTTGCCCTGGGCGTCGGCCCCGGCGGCACAGAAGTAGTGCGGGCCGGTCGGCCGGTCCACCCGGAACGGGGTGGTGCCGTCCGGCACCGTCCGGTCTTCCAGGGCCGTCACGGCCAGCCGGGTGCGACCGGGGTGGCGGACGGTCCGGCGGGACCGAAAGCCGAGGCGGCGGGCCAGGGTGCGGAACGGGTGGCCGGGTCGCATGGTGCAGTCTCGCGCGGTGGCCGATCGTGCGGGAAGTGTTGCGGCGGAGACAGTAACCGGCGGCAGGGGCGGTTGTCAAGCGTTAACCAGGGAATTTTACTTAGATAATGCGCGAATCTTCGTGGCTGACAGGAATCCGACTCTGGCGGTGATCCGATTTCAGATGTGGTTCTCAACTGCGAGCTGCAACACCGGCGTGGGCTGCGCCGGCAACTGCGGGCTGTAACACCGGCGCGGGCTGCGCCGCCACGACACTAGGGGAGATACGCGCGCGGGGAGCTGAATCCCGCAGAATCGCTCCACACCTCACAGTTGACCGCCGACCCGAGTCGGCCCGCCTGGCCGGCCCGATCCGCCCGCCGCGGGGTCAAACGTGGCCTACAGTTGTGTCGGCGTGCGGTCGGCCCCACGCCCCCTGTGTTGCGCGTGTGCGAACCGTGCCGCGGCGGTGGTCCGCCCGGTGCTTCTGGCCGCCGCCCCGGCCGACGGTCCGCCGGCCCCCCATCCGGGGGCTCCCCCTCACGGACGGCGGCGTATGGCCCTCCGCGTCGAAACCGGCTCCGAACCGATCCCCGGCTACCGGCTGCTCGAGCGGCTCGGCGGCGGCGGGTTCGGCGAAGTCTGGAAGGCCAACGGCCCCACCGGCCGCGTCGTCGCCGTCAAGATCGTCCACGGCGACCTCGCCGCCACCGCCACGGCCGACCGCTCCGCCACCCAGGAGCTGCACGCCCTCCACCACGTCCGCACCCTCCGCCACCCCCACCTGCTCGCCATCGAGCGGCACGAGGTCATCGACGGCCGGCTCGTCATCGTCACCGAGCTGGCCGACGGCGACCTGTGGGACCGCTACCAGCAGTGCCGCTCCTTCGGGCTGCCCGGCGTCCCCCGCGACGACCTGCTCCAGTACCTCGCCGAAGCCGCGGAGGCCCTGGACCTGCTCCGCGAGGCCGGCTTGCAGCACCTCGACGTCAAGCCGCAGAACCTGTTCCTGGTCGCCGGCCACGTCGCCGTCGGCGACTTCGGCCTGGTCCGCGACCTGCGGTCCGGCCGGGCCGGGGCCGGGGCCACCGCCGGCTACGCCGCCCCCGAGACGTTCTCCGGCACCCTCAGCGGCCACTGCGACCAGTACAGCCTGGCCGTCGTCTACCAGGAGCTGCTCACCGGCACCCGCCCGTTCGCCGGCACCGCCCCGCAGCAGCTGGCGCTGCAACACCTGTCCGCCGCCCCGAACCTGACCCCGCTGCCGTCCGGCGACCGCCCGGCCATCGCCCGCGCCCTGTCCAAGAAGCCGGGGCAGCGGTTCGCGTCGTGCGCCGCGTTCGTCGAGGCACTGCGGACCCGCAGCGACCGGCCGGACGACCCGAAGCCGTCCCGGCCGTCGTCGGCCAACCACCGCGCGCCGGCCCCGCCGCCGGCGGTGGTGGTCGGCGTCGGCGGCGTCGGCGGGGCGGTCCTGCGGCGCCTGCGGCGGGCCCTGATCGACCGGGTCGGCCCGCCGGACCGCTGGCCGCACCTGCGGCTGGTCTACGTGGACACCGACCCGGACGACATCCGGGCCGCGGTGGACGGCGGCGACCTGGACCCGGCCGAGGTGCTGCCGGCCCGGTTGCAGCGGGCCAACCACTACGTCCGGCCGGCGCGGGCCGACGGCAAGTCCACCGTGAACGGGTGGTTCGACCAGTCGCTGCTCGGCCGGCTGTCCGCGGCCGGGACGCCGAAGGGCTGCCGCGGCCTGGGCCGGCTGGCGTTCGCCGACCACTTCCGCGCCTTGTTCCAGAAGGTCGAGGCCGACCTGACGGCGCTGGCCCGGCCCGTCGCCCCGGGGCGGTCGCACCCGGCCGCCGCCCGGCCCCGGGTGGTGGTCGTCGCCGGGCTGGCCGGCGGCACCGGCGGCGGCATGGCCCTGGACCTGGCCTACCTCGCCCGGCACCTGCTCCGCCGCTACGGCGGCGACCCGGCCGTGGCCGGCTGGCTGCTCTTGCCGCCGGTGGACGGGCCGGCCAGCGACTCCACGGCCGGCGAGCGGGTAGTCGCCAACGCCTACGCCGCCCTGGCGGAGATGCGGCACTTCGCCAAGCCGGACACGACCTACCGCGCCCGCTGTGACGAGGACGGCAGCCTGACCACCAAGGACGCCCCGTTCACGGACCTCGTCGTGCTGCCGCTGTCGGACGCCGGCCCGGCCCTGGCGGCGGACGGGCTGTTGCGGGAGCTGCTGTGCCCGGGGTCACAGGCCCCGGCGACCGACCGGCCGGCGGGCACCTGCCGGACGTACGGCCAAACCCGGTTCGGCTGGCCGCGGCGGGCGGTCCTGCGGCTGGCGGCCCGGCGGCTGGCGGCCGACCTCTTGGACCGGTGGACGACGACCGACCTGGCGGCGGTGGCCGGCCCGGTCAAGGCGTGGATGGCCGAGCAATGGACCGGGCTGGCGCTGGGGCCGGAGGCGCTGTCCGCGCGGCTCCAGCTGGCGGCCACGAACGCCCTCGGCCGGCCGCCGGAGGAGGCGTTCGTCATCCTGGTCGGCCCGCCCACCGGTCAGGCGTTCCCGCTGCGGCCGACCGCCCTCCCGGACCTGCTGGACCGCTGCGAGGGGCTGGTCGGCCGGCTCGGGGACGTGCTGACGGCGGCCACCGACGGGCTGGTGCGGGAGTGGGGCACGCGGCTGGCCCGGCTGGCGGTGACGCTGGTCGAGCAGCCGGACTTCCGCCTGGCCGGGGCGGAGGTCGGGGTGCGGCTGCTGGCCGACGCGGTGGACAAGGCGCTGGCCCAGGCCGGGCCGCTGGCCGACGAGTGGCTGCGGAAGGCCGACGCCGCCGCGGCCCGCGCCCGGTCGCGGCCGGCCGGCGGGGACGTGGCCGAGGCCGTGCGGTGGTACCCGCGCGGGCGGTACCAGGGGCTGGTGATGCGGCAGGTGGCGGCCGTGTACGCGGCCCTGCGGGGCCAGCTGGCCGACCAGCTGGCCGAGGTCCGCCTGTGTCGCACCCGGCTGGCGGAGGTCCGGGACGGGCTGCGGGCGGCCGAGGCCGCCGGCCCGCCCGCGGCCGGGCTGCTCCTGCCGCCCGGCTGTGCGACGGTGGACGACGCGGCCGCCAAGCTGGCCGTCGGGGCCGACGACGCCCGCGAGCTGGACCGGCGGTCGCAGCAGTACCTGCAGGACACGGCCGGCGGCCTGGCCCGGGCCTGCCTGGCCGGGAGTGATTTGCCGAAGTCGCTGGGGCCGGCGCTGGTCGAGCTGGCGGCGGGGCTGTTGGAGCCGCGGCTCGGCGACGCCGGGGCGGCGGACCTGTTCCTGGCCCGGCACCCGGGCGAGGCGGCGGTGACGGCGCTGGTCGGGGCGTGGGAGGCCGCGGCCCCCGCCGCGGCGGCCGGGCCGCAGGCGGACGAGGTCACGACCCTGGCGGTGTCGCCAGGCCCGGCGGTGGACCCGCTGGTCGAGCAGGCCCGGCAGACGCTGGGGGCGGGGGTGCGGACGGCGGCCGGGGTGGACGAGGTGGCGCTGGTGCGGGAGGCGGCGGGATTGCCGGTGGCGGGGTTGCCGCAGGCCGGCCCGGCGGCGAAGGCGGCGTACCAGCGGCGGAAATCGGCCGGTGACTCGCCCCACGCCCGCATCGACGTGCTGGTCGGGGTGGACTAGCGCCGCCCGCCAATCGGCATTCCCTCGCCGCCCGGCGTGGGCTACCATCACCCTACCGACCCGCCCCCACCCCGCGAGCCACGGATGGACTACCGCGTCGAGCTGCCCGCGTTCCACGGCCCCCTGGACCTGCTCCTGTACCTCGTCAAGAAGAACGAGGTGGACGTCCGCGACATCCCCATCGCCGCCGTCGCCGACCAGTTCCGCCAGTACCTCGACGTCCTGCACGTCGCCGACGTCGAACTCGCCGGCGACTTCCTCGTCATGGCCGCCACGCTGATGGAGATCAAGAGCAAGATGCTCCTGCCGCACGCCGAGGAGGGCGAGGCGGCGGCCGAGGAGGCCGACCCGCGGCGGGAGCTGGTCCGGCAGCTGGTGGAGTACAAGACGTTCAAGGAGGCGGCCGCCCGGCTGGAGCCGCGGGCGGCCGAGCAGCAGCGGCGGCTGCCGCGGCAGCCGGTCCCGTTCGCCCCCGGTGAGTCACCGGGGGCTAAGTGTCCGCCGCCGGTGCAGCCTGTCG
>DASXAN010000740.1:0-4122 GCA_036406755.1 Gemmataceae bacterium | reverse complement strand
GGCGCCGGCTGGGCGGCCGGCGGTGGGGCGACGTACTGGCCCGGCGCGGCCTGGTAGACGGTCGGCGCCGGCTGGACGTACACCGGCTGGGCCGGCACGACGTAGGCCGGGGCCGGCGCCACGTAGACCGGCGGCGGGGCCACGTACACCCGGTAGCCGGGGTAGTAGTAGTGGTGGTAGTACGGGCGGGGGTAATACGGCACCCCGAACCCCACGACCACCGACGTGCCGGCCTGGGCCGCCCCCCACGGCAGCCCCAGCCCGAGCAGAGCGGCGACGGCAATCAGACGACGTCCCATTTCGGACCCTCCCAATGCGGTGAGCGACCGGCTACAGTCACGGTCAGCCTTCCGGGACGTGGGACTTTAGCGAATTCCGCCCGGAGTGCAACGCCAACGGCAACTGCGATTGCCGCAATCGGTACTGCCGGTACGCTCTCTGCATGGCCGACTACACTGCCATCGCCACCTGGACCTGGGGACCCACGGCCGTCCGCGCCGCTGCGGCTTTGCTCGACCAGGGCCGCCCGGCACTGGATGCCGCGATCGCCGGTGGACAGGCGTGCGAGGACGACCCGGCCGTGCGGTCCGTCGGCTACGGCGGGCTGGGCAACAGCGTCGGGACCGTGTCGCTCGACGCGATGGTCATGGACGGGCGGACGCTCGACTGCGGCGGCGTCGCCGGTGTGGAGAACGTCCGCCACGTCGCCGCGCTGGCCCGGCTGGTGATGGAGAAGACGCCGCACACGCTGCTGGTGGGGCAGGGGGCGCAGCAGTTCGCGCTCCAGCATGGATTCCCGCTGGAGTCGCTGCAGACGCCGGAGAGCGTGGCCGTGTGGGAGAAGCGGCGGGCGAACCGCAAGCCGGGCCAACTCGTGCCCAACCCCGGCGAGAGCGACCCGGACGACCACGACACGGTCACGGTCCTGGTGCGGGATGGTACCGGCGACCTGGCCGGCTGCTGCACGACGTCAGGGCTGGCGTTCAAGCTGCCGGGGCGGGTGGGCGACTCGCCGCTGATCGGGCACGGGCTGTACGTGGACAACACGGCCGGTGCAGCCGGGGGAACCGGCGTCGGGGAGGAGGTGAGCCGCATCGTCGGCAGCTTCTTCATCGTCGAACAGATGCGAGCCGGGGCGACGGCCCAGGCGGCGTGCGAGGCGGCTGTGTGGCGGGTGAACGAGTTGGCGCGGCGGCGAGGCGTGCGGCCGGCGAAGCTGGCGTTTCTGGCGCTGGACGTGGCCGGCACGCCGGGGGCGTGCTGCACGGCGGGGACGGGATTCCATTACGCCGTCGCCCGGCCGGGATCAGTTGATCTGCTCAAGGCGGTGGAGATCGGGGCGTGACGGCGACTCACGGCGCTTCGCTGAATCGTGCGCCACGGTTTGCTTGCAAACCGTGCCTCATCGAGCCGGCTTTGCAAGCCAACGGCAGGTTGTCAGCAACTCCTCGGTTTGCAAGAAAACTCCCGCCGCCAGTCAGTCGGCCGGGGCGCGGGTCCAAGTCACCCGCTTGCCGCTGGGATCGACCACGACGAATTCGTCCGCGGTGACGAGTTCGAGGACGGGACGGAACACGGGGCCGGCCGCCACCCTGAGCGGGCCGGCTACCGGGCGGAGCGCCCGGCGAACCGGACTGAGTTCATGGTCAACCACGAGCCGGTCGCCCCGTGCCGACCAGTGGGCGGATTTCACGACCGTGCCGCCCACCCCCGCCCGGTCCGAAAACAGACACGACCGGTCAGGCCGAAACTCGACCCGCAAGTCTGGGCCGGCCGGCCCCGCCGCGAGCCGCCACGTCCCGACCAGTGCTTGCTCCTCGGCCGTCAGGCCATCGGGCGACAGCCACCATGCCCCGGCGGCGACTAGGGCGACGGCCCCAACAACCACAATCCACCGACGGCGTCTCATGCCGCCAGCCTACCGCGCCCGCAGTCGACCCGCCACCGCGGCGATCGGCACGGTTTGCAAGCAAACCGTGGCACACGATTCCAGACGGCGGGGACAAGCCCCGCCGCTCGCCCGGAAGGTGCCCTAGAAGCCGGGTCGCGGGCCACCCGGTCCACCCGGCGGCGGGAACCCCGGCGGCGGCCCGCCGCCCGGACGCCGCGGCGGCGGTCCCTCGCCCGGATGCGGCGGTGGCGGTGGTGGCATGTCCGGCGGCGCGGCCGGCGTCACTGTGATCGACCCCGTCACCTGCCGCACTTCAGTGGCCGGCGCGGCGGCTGCCGCCGGGGCCGGCTTTGCGTCCGACGGCGGCATGTCTGTGTGGGCCGCGGCCGCCTTCGCCGGCGTCCGGAGCGCGTAATACAACGCCGCCGGGATGCCGACCGCCAGGCCGACCAACACGAGTGCCGCGACGCCGCTCACCAGCCAGTCCGCCCGCGGCCGGCGGCGCGGCCGCAAGCGCCGCCGCGTCCGCGACCCCGACCGGGCCGGCGGTGGGGCGACTTCGGTCGGCTCGTCGTCCTCGACGACCTCCACCGCGTCGATCACCCCGTCCGGGACGGTCGCCGCGTCCGGGTCCGCTTCGATCTGGCGAATCAGGTCGGCCACCTCGCGCGCCGACTGCGGGCGGTCAGCCGGGTCCTTGCGGAGCAGGCGGTCGATGAGGTCCGACAGCGCCGCCGGCACACGCGGGTTCAGGTCGGCCGCCGGCGGCGGCTCACCGGTCGCCAGTTCCACGAGCACGGCCGTCGTCGTCGGGCCGGTGAACGGCAACCGTCCGGTGCCCAGGCGGTAGAGCACGACGCCGAGGCTGAACAGGTCGGTGCGGAAGTCGACGGCGTGGCCGCGGGCTTGCTCCGGGGACATGTACGCCGGCGTGCCGACCACCGTGCCGTCGTGTGTCAGCCGCTCCACGTCCTCAGCGGCGGGCTTCGCCGGCCGGGCCAGGCCGAAGTCGAGGATCTTCACCCGCCCCTTCGGCGCCTCCAGCCAGATGTTCGCCGGCTTGATGTCGCGGTGGACCAGCCCCCGGTCGTGGGCGGCGGCCAGCCCTGTGGCGATCTCACGGCCCAGGCGCAGGATCGCCGCGATCCCGGGGGCCGGCTCCTTGTCCAGATAGGCGGCGAGGCAGACGCCGCGGAGCAGCTCCATGGCGATGAACGGCACGCCGCCCTGTTCGCCGACCTGGTAGACGGTGATGACGTGGTCGTTGCGGACGGCGGCGGCGGCCTGGGCCTCGCGGACGAACCGCTCCCGGGCCGTCAGGTCGGCCGCCACGTCCGGCAGCATCACCTTCAGCGCCGTCTGCCGGCGGAGTTGGGTGTCTTCGGCGAGATAGACGGCCCCCATGCCGCCGCGGCCGAGGGGCTTGACGAGGCGATACGTCCCGAGCCGGTCCGGCACGCCGCCCGGCAAGGCGCGGGCGGCCGGCGGGCGGGCGGCGGGGCCCATCTTCCGCGTCGGCACGTCGCCGGCCGACGGGGTCGGCCGTTGCAAAAGCGTCTCGATGTTGGCGGCGTCACTCGGCGCGGGCGGGGCGGCGGACCGCGGTCCGGCGGAATCCGGCATGGGGGTGATCTCGCAAGCCGACTCTTCGGCGCAGGGCGCAACGCTGGCGCCGTCGGGCATACCGGTATTTAGCACATTTCCGGAACGGGGGCGGCCATCCCGCGCGGGGCCGCAAAGTCTGCTCAAGTTGCCGTTCGCGCCCGCCGATAACACCGTGGGGGAAGGTACCGCCGGACTCGGGGGACTCGGCACATGTACCAGTCGCACTTCGGGCTGCGCCAGCGGCCGTTCCGGTCCACGCCCGACCCGGCCGCCTACTACCCGGCCACGGCCCACGAGGACGCCCTGCACCGCCTCCGCCGGGCCGTCGCCGACGACGACCCGCTCGCGCTCCTGGTCGGCGAGCCGGGCACCGGCAAGACGCTGATCGCCGCCCAGCTGCTCGACCGCCTCGGGGACGACGTGTCGCGGGTGTTCGTCACCAACGGCCACCTCGACCGCCGGGCCGACCTGTACCAGACGATCCTGTACGACCTGGGCCTGCCGTACGAGGGCAAGCGGGAGCAGGAGCTGCGGCTGGCCGTCACCGACCGGCTGCTGGCCGACTACGCCGCCGGCCGGCGGACGGTGCTGGTACTGGACGAGGCCCACCACCTGCCGGCCGACCT
>DASXAN010000739.1:0-3068 GCA_036406755.1 Gemmataceae bacterium | reverse complement strand
GCGATGGCGGGGCGGGGGGGGCCGCGGGATTGAGCCGGTACTTTCGGTCGGACAGCGCCGGGTCGTGGAGCAGGACGGGGACGCCGTCCGCGGTCAGACGGACGTCGGTTTCGATCGCGGCGACCCCGGCGTCCAGGGCGGCCTCGAAACTCGGCAGCGTGTTCTCGGGCCGCAGGCCGCGGGCGCCGCGGTGGCCCTCGATCAAAAACCGGCCGGCCATCACCACACTCCGGTGAAATCCCCCGAATGATCCTGGGTCCGGATTGTGCCCGGGTCAAGGCCGCAGCGCACGAATTGCCGTTCGGACGGTGCCGACTGCCCGACTTGTCGCTGCCTCCCCGCGTGATAAACTGCGCTGGGTACCGAGCCCGCCAGACCAAGGACCATCGCCAGACGTGCGGCCCGACGTGGTCGGCGCAGAGCCGCCGCCGGCCCGAGCCGAGAAACCATGCCCGAAGTCACATTCCAGATCGCCCGGTCCGGGCCGACGAGAAAGCTCCAGGCCTTCAAAGTCGCCGCGGACAGCCGGATGACGGTATTGGACGCCCTCTTCGCCATCCAGCGCGAGCAAGACGCGAGTCTGTCCTTCCGCTGCTCGTGCCGCGTCGGCATGTGCGGCACCTGCGCCATGACGATCAACTGGATGCCGCGGCTCGCCTGCCAGACCCGCGTCGAAACCTTGAAGGCCGCCTTCATCACCGTGGGCCCGCTGCACAACCTGCCGGTCCTGAAGGACCTGGTCGTTTCGCTCGAACCGTTCTTCGCAAAGTGGAAGCGCATTCGGCCGGCGCTGCACCCCGCCAAACCAGGCGTCACGGAGCTGGCCGTCGTCCGGCCCGACTCCGAGTTCGGCCGGCAGGCACAGGGCAAGCGGGACTGCATCACCTGTGGCGCCTGTTACGGCGCCTGCGGCATCCTAGGCACCAGCGACGGCTACCTCGGCCCCGCCGCCATTAACCGCGCCATGCTTCGCTTGCTCGACCCGCGCGACGGAATGGTTGAGGAGCGGCTGGAAGTCCTGAACGCCGAAGAGGGCGTCTGGCGCTGCCACACGCAATTCAACTGCGTCGCCGCCTGCCCAAAGGGCATCAACCTGACCGACTCGATCATGAAGATGAAGCGGTCCCTGCTGTTCCCCAAACAGTTCCGCGACAAGCTGAAGGCCCCATGACCAACCCCCTGTCGCTGGCCGTCCGCAAGTACCGCTGGCGGTACGCCGGCCACCTGGCGTTCTGGATCCAGCGCGTCACCGGCGTGGCCCTACTGGGGTATCTGATCGTGCACGTGCACACGATCCGCGACTTGAAGAACCCGGCCACGTTCGACGACGCCCTGCGCACGTTCGGCGCGCCGCTGTTCAAGCTGGGCGAAATCGCCCTGCTGGCCACGGTCATTCTGCACGCCCTCAACGGCGTCCGACTGACGTTGGTGGACATGGGCGTGGGCCTGACACGCCAGCGGCAGACGTTCTGGTATTTCGCGATCGGCTTCGGCCTGGTCCTGTTCCTGGCCGGGGCCGTCCCCATGTTCATCTACGGCATCCTCGGCCACTAGCGCACACTCGTCATGTCGCCAAGGGCATTCAACTGGTTCATGCAGCGCGTCACGGGCGCGGCCCTGCTCGTGCTCCTGATCCTGCACTTCTGGGTCGAGCACTTCACGGCCGAGGTGCGGACGGGCGGCCTGACCTTCGAAACCGTGCAGAGGCGGTTCTTTCAGAACCGCTGGTTCATCGCCATCGACGTCGCCTTCCTGCTGATCGCGCTGTACCACGGCTTGAACGGCCTGCGCAACATCATCCTCGACTTCGGCCGGGTCACTGGACCGTACCGCGCCGCCGTGACGTGGGGACTCGTGGCCGTCGGCCTGATCGTCGCGTATTGGGGCATCGACGCCTTCGTCGGCAACCCGCACCTGGTCCCGCCCGAGGTGAATCGTGTTGCCGCTCGATGAGCTGGATTGCGACATCCTGATCGTGGGCGCCGGCGGCGCCGGCCTGCTGGCGGCCCTGCACGCGACCACGGCCAACCCCGCCGTGCGCATCCTTGTGGTCGTCAAGGGACTGCTGGGCCAGAGCGGCTGCACGCGCATGGTGCAGGGCGGCTACAACTGCGTCCTCAACCCCAAGGACTCGCTCGAACGTCACTTCGAAGACACCGTCAAGGGCGGGCAGTTCATCAACAACCAGGAGCTGGCCTGGACGCTGGTGAGCGATTCCCCCAGCCGCGTCGTCGAGCTGGAGAACCGCGTCGGCTGCCTGTTCGACCGCAACCCCGACGGCACGATCCATCAGAAGCCGTTCGCCGGCCAGTCGTTCGACCGCACCGTGCACAAGGGCGATCTCACCGGCATCGAGATCATGGCCAACCTGCGCGACTGGGTTGTCGAACAGCCGAACATCACCGTCCTCGACGAAACCCGCGGCCTGGATCTGCTCCGGGGCGACGGCGGCGTGTGCGGGGCGGTGCTGCTGGACAACCGCCGGGGGCGGTTCGTCGCCGCCCGTGCGAAGGCCGTGCTGCTGGCCACGGGCGGCGGGGCGACGATGTTTACCATCTCGTCGCCATCGCTGGAGAAGGCCGGCGACGGCCAGGCGATGGCCTACCGGGCCGGTGCCGAGTTCATCGACATGGAGATGATGCAGTTCCACCCGACGGGACTGCTGGTCGGCAAGTCGATGGCCACCGGCGGCCTGCTTGAAGAGGGTCTGCGCGGTGCCGGCGCCCGGCTGTTCAACGTCCGGGGCGAGCGCTACATGGAGCGGTACGCGCCGGAAAAACTCGAGCGGGCGACGCGCGATGTGGTGTCGCGGTCCGGCTACCTCGAAATCATGGCCGGCCGGGGGACGCCCAGCGGCGGCGTCCTGCTCGACGCCACGCACCTCGGCGAGAAGTTCCTGCTCGCCAACTTTCACGGCATGGTGGAGCGGTGCCGCGACTACGGCTTCGACCTGCTGCACTCCCGCGTCGAGGTGTCGCCGAGCGCCCACTACCACATGGGCGGCGTGAAGATAGACCGCGACTGCCGCTGTAACGTCGAGGGCCTGTTCGTTGCCGGCGAGGATGCCG
>DASXAN010000738.1:0-10987 GCA_036406755.1 Gemmataceae bacterium | reverse complement strand
ACTGCTTCCTCAAGACGCTCGAAGAGCCGCCGCCGGGGTCTCTCCTCATCCTGATCGGCACCAGCCCCGACCGGCAGCTGCCGACGATTCGCTCCCGTTGCCAGGTCGTGCCGTTCGCCCCGCTGCCGGAATCGCTCGTCCGCGAGTTGCTCGGCGAAGACGCCGAACTCGACCCGGAACAGATCGGCCGGCTGGCACGGCTCAGCGACGGCAGTCCCGGGCTGGCCCGCGAACTAGCCGACCCCGCCCTGTGGGCGTTCCGCCGCAAACTCTTCGACGCGCTCGCCGAGCCGAATCCGGACACGCCGGCGCTGGCCGAGGAGCTGGAAGCGCTCGTCCAGGAGGCGGGCAAGGAGTCCGGGGCGCAGCGGCGGCGGGCGGCGCTGGTGGTCAGACTCCTGGTGGACGGGTTCCGTCACGCGCTGGCACGGTGTGTGAACAGTTCGCCCGCGCATTCCGATGACGCGAAGGCCCTCGAGCCACTGGCCAAGAAACTCGGCCCAGAAGGCTTGCTGGCGCGGCTGGAGCGGTGTCTGGAGGCGGACGTGCAGATCGACCGCCGGGTCCAACTGACGTTAGTGCTTGAGGCACTGGTGGACGCGCTCGCGTATGCGTGACCGTCGACAGCAGCATTTTCGTGCAACGGGAATTCATTCAGTTTTGCGATTCGCTCAGAATCCCCAGCCCCGAAGTGAATGAATCCGCCGCCCGCCCAGCCGGTCACGGCATCGCCGGCGAGCGAGTCCCAGCTGCCACACTCGGTGCCGAGTTGGCCCGCGTCACAACGGCGGCGAACAGAGCCTCCGGCCGCAGCGCCTGCCACTGCCGCCACCAGTCCGTGAACGCCGCCCGCTGGTCCCGGAGCCGCTGGTGGTGGTGAGACCGCAACTCCTCGATCCCGCCGCGGACGAGGTCCCACAGGCCCGGCTGCGTCCGCCGGACCGCGTCGAGCAGGGCGTCGAGGGCCTTCGCCGCCTGGTAGCTGTCGTTAGCCAGGCCGAGCACGTCTTGCACCGCCTCCACCCGCGGGTACACCCGCTCGCGGACGGCCGGCGGGTAGCAGTCGATGAACAGCTCCAGGGCGTACCGCAGCCGCTTGGCGAGGATGCGAACGCGGTGCAGCTGCTCGTAGTCGTACAGGTCGCCGGCGACCGCCTCCGCCAGTTCATGGACTGCCTCGGGGAGTGCCGCCGCCGCCCGTTCGCCGAGTAGCCCCTTCTTGCCGTCGCGGAGCTTGCGTTCGAGGCCGTCCAGCTCCTCGGCCAGGTCGGGCCGGGCTTTGTCCACGGCTGCCGCAAGCCCCGCCTGGGCGACCTGCCGGCGGGCGAAGGCGTGGCCGAGGAGGAAGTGCAGCCCCGGCCGGTCGGCCGGGGATTGGTGGACCGACCAGCCGCGGATGCCGTCGAGGAACACGTCCGCGTCCCTGGCGGCCCCGGCGGCGCGGCGCAGCCGCTTGAGCGCCTTGCGCGCCTTCTTGCACACCCGGCGCGGTAGCAGGTCGGCGAAGGCGTCGAGAACAGCCGTCGCCCGCCGGCTGGCGACGCGGAGGTCGTGGACCGGCTCCGGATCGGGTCCCCAGTCGGCGGCCGGCTTCAAAGCCGCGCACACCGCGCCAAACCGCGCGGCAAGACTGACACGGGCCGCCTTGCCGACCGGGGTTTCGGCCGACAGCCCGTCCACCCATTTGCCGTCGGCGTGCGGCTGCGCGTCGCTCATCGGCCCCTCAGTCGCCGTACAGCCCTTCGATGTGGGCCGCCCGCTGCTGGCGGTCCAGGTAGCCGCGGACCTCGTCCGCCTCGTTCAACAACTGCTCGATCTGTCGTCGCTCGGTTGCCAGCCGGTCGTTGACCTCGCCCGGCAGCAGCAGGTACGCCGCATTCAGCCGGTCGTCGATCCGCCGCTGGAGCTGCCGCTTGAACTCGCCGCGGATGGCCGGCCAGCGCAGGGGCAGCACCAAGTTGACCAACATGTGAAGCAGCACGAGCACGACCAGCGTGATCAGGAACGGGGTCAGAATTGAGACTACTGACCACGGCAGATCCTGGGTCACGAAGAACTTGTAGAGGAGGACCAGAATGCCGCCGACCAGCGTCAAATCCGGAAGGTAGTTTGCCACGTGCACCAACCCGGCCTGAAGCCAAGCCCGGATGCCGGTCGGCTGGGACCACTGCCGCTCGACGTGGGTCAGCGACTCGTTGAGTGCCTCCTCGTACCGCCGGTGCCAGTCCTGCCGCTCGACTTCGTTCGCCGGCCCCGGCAGCAACTCCGGCGGGAACCCGTGCCGGTCGGCCTCGACGAGTAGGCGGTGAGTCAGCGCCCGCTGCCGCTGGTCGAGGCTCCGCTCGCCGGCGACGCGGATGCACTCGTGCGTGAAACTGGCGAGGTTGACGGCCGCCGGCGCCTCCTGACCGCCGCCGACGAACGGCACCCGGCTCCGCAGCCGGCTGCCGGCGTACTGGAGCCGGGTGAGTAACGACAGGTAACCGGCCATCAGGCCGCGGAACCGCCGCTGCCCCTCCAGGCGGAAGTGGTGCTCGATCTCTTGCTGGTTCGGGTCCAGCGTGGTCAGGAGCACGTCGGCGAACGCATCGGCATCCTCGGCCAGCACCTTCTCCCACGCCTCACGGGTGTGGGCCGCCGCATCCGCCAGGTCCGGCGGGCAGGCCGCCTGCAGTGCGTCCGCGCACTGGACCAGCAACTGGCCGACGCCGCGGGCTTTCACCGCCTCGATCTCCAGCCGCGTCAGGCCCAGCTCCAGCCAGTGGGTCAGATCCCGGAACTGCTCGCCCTCCGGGGGCGGCGGGGCTTGACCGTTCTGTGTCGCCCGGTCCAGCCAGTACTGGGCCGCGGTCCGGAACAGTAGTGGGTGCTGGAATCCCTCGGCGTTGAGGTCGTGGAGCAAGTCCTCGTCCGGCCGGACGCCGGCGGCCCCGGCCTGGCCGTGCAGGCACCGGTCCCACTTGTTGAGCACGAACGCGAACGCCCGCCGCCGCCGCTGCCGGCGGAACAGGTCCCAGCCGAGTTGGTCGTGGTACTTCTCCTGCGACCCGACGTAGAGTACCACATCGGCCACCGGCAGCAGTTGCTCCAGCTTGGCCCGGTTGGCCGTCTCGTTGCTGTCCAGATCGGGCGTGTCCACCAGGACCTTGTTCTCCAGCTCCGGCCGGTCGTGGGCCACGAGCCGGCAGTTGCGCAGCGCCGGGTCGAGCCGCTCCGGCCGGAGTGAACGATGATAGTAGACGACCGGGTCGCGGGTGGTCGGCCGGGTGTACGAGGCCTGGGCGATGGCATCGCCGGCCAGGGCGTTCAGCAGCGACGACTTGCCCACCCCAGTACCGCCCATGAGCATGATGACCAGATGCGGGCGCTCCACGTCGAGGTCTTCGGCTTTCCGCCGCAAATCGGCGGCGACTCCCTCCAGCGTGGCTCTGACGAGCGGCTTGAGCGGCTGCGGGTGCGGGCTGTCCAGCCAGCCGCGCAGGCGGGCGTCGAGGTTGCGAAGGGCAGGGGCCAGGGTCCGCAGGAATGGCCCGGCCGGCGCCGATTCGGGGGAAACGTCCGATGTCATGGCGGTTCCCCCTCGGTCTTGCGCTTCACGGCCTCGCCCAGGTGCCGGATGGCGGACGGCACACGGGCGAGTGCGAGCTGAATCCGCTCATAGGCCGTGCCGCCGGTCGCGGGCCAGCGGGCCAGCCACTCGGCCAGAGGCTCCGCCAGGTGCTTGACCACTAGCGCCTGCTGGCGGTCGCGGGTCTGGTCCCGCTGCGTCTCGACGTACGCCGCCCCGAGCCACTCGACGAGCTGGTGGGACACGGACGCCGACAGCGGAACCAGTACCAAGTCGTGCAGGCCGATGTGGCCGATGACCAGGGCCCCAGTGATCGAAACCACATCCAGGGCAAATTTGCTGCCGCGGAGCGTGGCCAGGCGGGCCGGCGACTTCTCCAGCTCTTCGTAGATCGCGCGGGCCGTCCGCTCGACCTCCTCGGCCAGCCCGGCCTGGAGGGCGCGAAACCCCTGCTGAAACTTGTCCCGGGCGCGGTCGCCGAGGCCTTCGTCGAACCCGTCAGCGACGTGCTTCCAGAGCGGATGTTGACTCGACCGCCGCAGCGCCTCGGCCCGGAGCTGGTCCAGCCACGCGTCCAGCCCGGCCCGGAGCACCTCGTGCTCGGGCAACGACGTGATGTCCGGCCGGCTGAACGCCCGGTTCATGACCCCCTTGAGCAGCCGGTACGGCGTCCGCGCCACCCACAGGGCGCTGCTGACCACCTTGCCGACGCCCGGCAATTCCATCAGTTCCAAGAGCCGCACCAGGGCCTCGTCGAACCGGCGGAACTTCTCGCTCGTCAGGTACTCGCGGCGGTAGCGGGCGGTGAACTCGTCCCGGCCCCTGGACACAAGCCCCGTCCAATCCTCGAGCGCGGCGACGTCGTCCCGCGCGACGGCCAGCAGCCGCTCGCAGGTGTTGGTCAGGAACCGCAGTGCCGCATTCACGGTCCGCCGACGCGTCGCCGCCGGCGGGTCGCCGAGGACCATGATCTGATTCAACAGCGGGATGCGGTACTGGGTCGCCTTGAAGAAGGGGTTGGCCAGCTCGTCCGGCGAGAGAAACGGAATGGCCAGCGTCGTCACGCGGCCGCGGGGCAGGCCGTTGAGTACCTCGCCCTCGAAGTGCTGGAGCAGGGTCGGGGCCGTGTCCGGCCGCATCTTCGTCAACACGACGACGACCGGCTTGCCGACTTCCAAGAGCAGCCGCAGGAATTGCGTCGGCACGGCGTCGTTGTACCGCTCGTCGGACGCGACGTAGACGATGACGTCGGCCAGCCCCGCGATCTCGATCAGGCGGGAGGCGTATCCGGACGCCGCCCAGGTGGTCATGTCGGGGCAGTCCCAGACGACGAAATCGCTCAGCAGCTCGCCGTCGTTAGACCCAACGGGCAGCTTGCGCACCTGGTACACGTCCTCATCGACGCTGGCCGGGGCGGGCTGGTCGAGGTGGTGCAGAGGGCCGAGGAACCCGAGCTGGCTGGGCCAGCCTGTCGTCCCGGCGGCGTGGGTGTAGGCGACCGGGTGGCGGGTGAAGCCGGCTTGGGGGTTGGCCTCCGCCGACCCGGCCCCGCACAGGAAGTTAACGACCGTGCTCTTGCCCGCCCCGGCCCCGCCGACGACGGCCACGTGCAGCGGCGTCGGCGCTTGGCCGTCGAGGTAGGGGCCGACGACATTGCGGACCAGGGCGGCGGCCAGCCGCAGTTCGCCGGCCCGTTCCGCCAGCGCCGGCTGCCGGCGGCAGTGGGCCTCCAGCCAGCCGAGGTCGTCGGCCAAGTCGCCGGTCAGCGTGCGGAGTGAGGGGGCGTCCATGGAGTTGCCGGTATTCTACCGGGGGCCGGTCAGGAGCGAAACGCCGGCCGGGCCGCCGCGGCTGGCGGCCGGCCCGGGCGGAACGGGTCGAGATTGATACGGGTCGGCCGTCCGGTCAACGCCTCCGTCATGACGAGCGCGGTCGCGGCCGACAGCTGGAGCCCCGCGCGGAAGTGCCCGGCCGCGACCCACAGGTTGTCGAAACCGGGCACCTTGCCGAGCGTCGGCAGGCCGTCGAAACTGCCCGGCCGCAGGCCGGCCCAGCACCGTTCGACGGCCGCCCGGCCGAGCGCCGGCACGACCGATGCGGCGAACCGGAGCAGGTCGGCGACGGCCTCCGCGGTCGTGGACGCGTCGAACCCGGCGTCCTCTTCCGTCGAGCCGACGAGCACCCGGCCGTCGTCCCGCGGCACCAGATACCGCTTGCCGACGACGATGATCCGGTGCAGGACGGGCTTGGGCGTGCGGAGCAGGGCGATCTGCCCGCGCACCGGCGTCGTGTCGATCCGGCAGCCGAGCGGGGCGAGGAGCGTATCCGTCCACGCGCCGGCGGCGACGAGATACCTGTCGTGCACCCGCCGGCCCTCGACCGTGTGCAGCGCCGTGATCTTCCCGCCGTCCCGCTCGAACCCGAACACCTGGCAACCGGGCCGCAGCTCGATGCCGCGGGTGCAGGAGGCCGCGACCAGCGCTTGCAGGTGCCGCGGGTTGCGGATCTGGGCCATGTGCGGCACGAAGTACGCCGGCCCGACGTCGGCAATCAGGGCCGGCTCGATCCGCCGCAGCCGATCCCCGCTCACCTCCGCCCATTCGATCCCCTCGCGGGTCCAGGCGTCGGTGTCGATCGGCTCGTCGGCCGGGACTTCGAGGCCGCCGCTCAGCTGATATCCGTTGTTCACGCCGACCGACTCGTACAGCTCCGCCGACAGGTCTGCGATCATGGAGGCGCTGACGGCACGGAGCCAGTCGATCGGCGCCTCGGCCCGGTCCGGCCGGCCGGGCGGGATGATGCCCGCCCCCGCCCACGACGCCTCCCGGCCGAGCGGGCCGCGGTCGAGCACGGTCACCTTCGCCCCGGCGCGGGTAGCGAGGAAGTAGGCGGTCGTCAGTCCGATGACGCCGCCGCCGACGATGACCACATCTGCCCGCTGGGCCATGCGCCCGTTATATTCGTCCCGGAGGGCTTTTCATTGCGCCCAATATGGGGTGGGCGGTGGGCGAGCGGTTCGACGCGGTCGTGATCGGCGGCGGGCCGGGCGGGGCCACGGCGGCACTGTTGCTGGCCCGCGCCGGCTGGTCGGTGGCACTGGCCGAGCGAAAGATGTTCCCCCGCCGCAAGGTGTGCGGCGAGTACCTGTCGGCAACGAACTTGCCGCTTCTCGATCAGCTCGGACTCGGAGAGGACGTCCGGGATCGGGCCGGGCCACCGGTCCGGCGTGTGGCCCTGTTCGCTGGCGATCGCCTGTTGGCCGCACGGCTGCCGCGACTTGCCGGCCGACCCGGACCATGGGGTCGGGCACTCGGCCGCGAGTCCCTGGACACGCTGCTCCTTGAACAAGCATTGGCCGCAGGCATTGCCCTGTTCCAGCCGTGCACCGTGCGAGGCCTAAGGTGGGACGGCTCCGCATATGCCTGCGCGATCGATGGCAATCGCTGCCTGCGAAGCCGGATCGTCATCGCGGCCCACGGCTACTGGGAGCCCGGCCCCCTGCCGACGCAGCCGCGAGCATCGCCGGCCGCGCCCGACGATCTGCTCGCCTTCAAAGCCCATTTCGTCGACACGGGCCTGCCGCCCGACCTCATGCCGCTCTTGGCGTTTCCCGGCGGCTATGGGGGGATGGTGCATTCCGACCGCGGTCGCGTTAGCCTGTCGTGCTGCGTCCGCCGCGACCGGCTGGCAGCCGTGCGGGACAGCCATTCCTGCGAACTCGCTGGCGAAGCCGTGCTGGCCCACATTCTCGACTCTTGCCGCGGCGTCCGCGAGGCCCTGGCCCGTGCCCGCCGCGACGGGCCGTGGCTGGCGGCCGGGCCACTGCGAACGGGGATTCGCATCCGGGCCAATGGCGGCCTCTTCCTGGTCGGCAACGCCGCAGGAGAAGCACACCCGGTCGTCGCGGAGGGGATTAGCATGGCGATGCAGTCGGCATGGCTGCTGGCCCGCAGGCTGATCGCCCGCGGCTCCAATCATGATGACTGGCACGCCGTCGGCGACGACTACGCGCGGGCGTGGCGGCGAGCGTTCGGGCCGCGCTTGCGGGCGGCGGCCGTGTACGCGCACTGGGCGATGCGGCCGGCCGCCGTCGCCGCGGCGCTCCCGTTGCTGCGGGCGTTTCCGTCCCTCCTGGGCTGGGGGGCGCGGCTGAGTGGCAAGGCGACGCGGGTGGTGGGCCGACAGGCCCCGTACAATGGCTCGGACCGCCGAACCGCCGCGTCTCGGACTCACCGCCGTTGATGGACCCTCACACGCTGGAACTGCTGGAGTTCGACAAGGTCCGCGACCTGCTGGCCGGCTACGCCGCCTGCTCGCTCGGTAAGGAACTCGCCCGGGCCGTTGCCCCATCCACGGACGCCGCCGCCATCCGCCGCGACCTGGACCTCGTCAGTGAGATGGCCCTCGCCCTCGGCCTGGGCCAGTCGCCGCCGTTCGGCGGGTTGCACGACGTGCGACTGACGGTCCGCCGGGCCGCCATCGGGGCGATGTTGACGGCCGAGCAGCTGCTCGAAGTCTCGGAGACGCTCACCTGCACCGGCGCGATGTACCGATACCGGATGCGGCTGGACGGCCGGTGCAAGAACCTGATCAACCTGCTCGCCCCGGTCGACGACCTCGGCCCGGTGGCGAAGACGATCGGCGGCAGTATCGACGCCCGCGGCCAGGTACTCGACATGGCCAGTCCCGAGCTGGCCCGGCTCCGCCAGCACCTCGCCGAGCTGGACGAGCGCGTCAAGAACACCGTCAACCGCCTGCTCCGCGACCCGGAACTGCGGAAGATCCTCCGCTACCCCAACGCAACGATGAGCGGCGAGCACTACGTGCTGCCCGTCGCGGTCAACCACCGGCACAAGCTCCAGGGCGTCGTCCACCGTACCTCCAGCACCGGCGAGACGGTCTTCATCGAGCCGGCCGGGGTGGCCCACCTGAGCGCCGAGCGGGCCGTGCTCAAGGGGGAGGAGGACCGCGAGGTTCGCCGCATCCTCCGCAAACTGAGCGGCGAAGTGGCCCGCGTCGCCAAGCCGCTGACGACGGCGCTGGACGTGATGGCGCAGCTCGACCTCATCACGGCCAAGGCGCGATTCAGCCGCGACTACCGGATGTTCGCCCCCGATCTGAACACGGAGGGCCGACTGTGGCTGCGGCAGGCCCGCCACCCTCTGCTGGAGCAGCTTTTCAAGGCCCAACCCGGGTCCGGGGTGGGCTTGGAGCGCAATGAGGTCGTGCCGATCGACGTCCGCCTGGGAATCGGATTCAACCTGCTGGTCATCACCGGCCCGAACACCGGCGGCAAGACCGTCACGCTCAAGACGACGGGCCTGCTCTGCCTGATGGCCCAATCGGGAATGCACATCCCCGCGGCGGAGGGGAGCGCCGTCCCGGTGTTCCGCGGCATCCTGGCCGACATCGGCGACGAGCAGAGCCTGGAGCAGTCGCTGTCCACCTTCAGCTCGCACATCTCGCGGATCGCGCACATCCTCCGCAACGCCGGGCCAGACACGCTCGTGCTGCTCGACGAACTCGGGGCCGGGACCGACCCGACCGAGGGGGCGGCCCTCGGCCGGGCCATCCTCGACGAGCTCGACCGCCTCGGCTGCCGGGCGATGGTCACGACCCACCTCGGCGATCTGAAGACGTACGCCTTCTCGAACGAGCGGGCCGAGAACGGTGCGGTCGAGTTCGATGCGGAGACACTCCGGCCGACCTACCGGCTGCACATCGGCCAGTTCGGCATGAGCAACGCCCTGAAGATCGCCCGCCGGCTTGAACTTCCCAAGCACCTGCTCGGCCGGGCGCACCGCTATTTGCGGCGGAAGCAGCGGCGGGCGCCGGAGTTGCTCCGGTTGCAACAGCTCAAAGCCGAGGCGGAGAAGGCCCGGGCGGAGGCCCTGGCCCGGCAGCACGAGGCGGAGCGGCGGCGGGCCGAGTTCGAGCAAAAGGCCGCCGACCTGGAGCGGGAGGCGGCCGAGGCGGCGGCGCTGCGGGACGCCCGCGGCCGGCTGCGGGCCAACGACCGCGTCCGCGTCGGCCGGTTCGACCAGCCGGGCCGGGTCGTCCGGGTCGATCACGCCAAGGGGCTAGCCGTGGTCAGCGTCGGCCTGGGGCAGTGGGAGGTCCCGCTCGACGAGGTCTTCCCGCTCGAGTCGGCCTGAGTCGGCCAGCATGTGCGGGGCGACGCGGAGCAGGAAGCCGACGGCGAACCCGCAGATCACCCCCTCCAGCGCCGCGATCGGCAGGTGGGCCACGAACATCACGGGGGCGATCGCCCCCGCTTCCCCCGGCAGGGCCAGCCGCAAGACCAGCGCATTGAGCGCGACCGTCGCCAACACGGCCACCTCGCCGACGAGCAGCCCGATCGGGAAGTCCGGACTGTTCTCCAGCCGCCGCTCCCAGCCGGCCGCCAGCGCCGCGATCACGCCGAGGGCGGCGAGTGTGAGCGGTTGGAAGGTCCACCAGCGCGCCGGGTGGGCCAGCCAGTCCGCCGAGTCGCCGCGCCACTCGGCCAGCATCATCTCCAGCCCACCCAGGAGCGACACCCCCCAGAGCATAACGCAGCCCGCCACGAGCAGGCCGCGGCCGGACGGACGATAGACGCCGGGCAACCGCCGCAGCCCGGCGAACAGGGCCGCGGCCAGATACGCCGGCAGGGTCATGACGCAGATGTTGACGCCGAGAGACGAGAACCCGCCGTGGCCGACGAGGGCGGCCTGGAGCACTAGCCCGACGGCGACGGCCAGTACCGCCCGACGGCCGAGGACGAGGCCGACCAGGCCGTTGAGCAGCAGGTGAACGCTGGTCGGGCCGACCCGGACATGGATGAGTGACGCGACGAAGAACGCCGCCGAGACCAGCGCCAGCCGAGGGATTTCATCGTCGGCCAGCCGGCGGGCGTTGGCGGCCAGCAGCGCCGCCGCGGCGACGAACCCGCCGACCCACCACGGGGCCGGCAGCACGTCGGCGATGTGGACCGCCAGCGGGACCATCACGCTCACTTCGCGGGGGTGACGGGAACCTTGTCGTCCACGGGCACCCACAGGGTGCTGCGGACCTTGACCGGGTACGCCTTGCCGTCCTTGACGCGGGTACCGCCGTCGCGGACGGCCGTCACCGCCCACCAGCCCGGCTCGGTCAGGGTGACGGTGGCGACGCCGTTCGGGTCGGTCTTGACGGTGCGGGTGATGTGTTCATCCGGGGGCAGCTCCTTCGGCGGCGACGGGTTGTACCGCTCGACCTCGACGAGCGTCCCGGGCAGCGGCTGGTTCTCCGAGCCGGGCGTCGTGATGATGACGCCGCGGGGGCTGACGTTGGCCGGCCCGCGCACCTGGGCCTGGAACACCATCCCGGCCCGCAAACCGTACGGCCGCGTCAGTGGGACCAGCTCCAGCCCGCCGCCGGCGGCCGCGTCCCAGCCGTTCT
>DASXAN010000737.1:0-2963 GCA_036406755.1 Gemmataceae bacterium | reverse complement strand
ATCGAATGGAACCGCCCGCTGGTCAGGGACGGTCGGGAAACCGGCAACCGCGAACTGTTTGTCTTGGACAAGCCCCATCCTCCGTGGACCCGCGAGGGGGTGCCGCCGCAAGCGAAGATTGACTGCTTCCAGAAGCCGCGGACAAAACACCTGGACATGCGGCCGGAGGACCAACGCCGGAATGCCTATCAGGAACCGTGGCATTTGCCAAAGGTGATTCTGAACGCCGCGCGCCGTTCGCGTGGGCCGTGGCGTATTTCAGCGTTCGCCGATTCCGAGGGCTTGACTTGCTACCGGACCTTCTTGGCCGTTTGGCCTCATGACCCGACCCTCACGACGGCTTTCGCTGCCGTGCTGAATGGACCGATAGCCAACGCCTTTTCCGCGCGCCGGGAGGGGTTGTATATCCCGCTGGATGTCCTAGAAGCCATTCCGGTCCCCGCGTTCCCGGCACCGTTGCTGAAACAGATAGAAGATGCGGTCGGCGATTACCGTGCTGCCGCCGGGGTGGCGGACTGGAGTGCCGCGAGTTCCGCCCTCCGTCGAATTGACGCGCTGACGCTGAAGGCGTATCGGCTACCCCCCCGCCTGGAGCGGATGGTCCTTGATTACTTCAACGGCTTTGGGCACCAGCGGCCGGTGCCCTTCGATTTCGGCGACTACTTCCCCAAAGACTTCACGCCGACCGTCCCACTGTACATGTACCTGTCGCCGGAATTCCGCAAGAGCACGGCGCGGAACCTGTCCGAGGTCGCCCCGAGGGTCACTGACCCCGAACTCGTCCAAGCGCTCGAAGAGGTTGAGTAGTCATGGCCGATGGCTACCTTCCGGACAACAACGTCATTTCGATTTTGGCTCGCCCCGGCGACAGCCGGCACCCGCACGTCAAGGGTCAGTTCGCGGGGATCGGTGACGCGAAGGTCGCCCTGCCGGTCATTGCAATCGCAGAAATCGAATTCGGGATGGCGAAGGCGACGGCGACCACCCCGGACCAACTCGCCCAGCGGGCGGCCGTTCGCAAGTTCTTCACGGACCACCCGTGGCATTTGGGGGTCGATGACGGCACTGTCGAGCCCTATGCAATCGTCCGAGCAAGGCTCTGGGAGTTATTCGGCACGCCGAAAAACGGGAAGAAGCGCGGCCATCAGGAAAAGTTGCCCGACCAACTCCGCGACCGGGCGACAGGCCAGTGGATCGGCATAGACGAGCGTGACTTGCTTATCGTCAGCATCGCTCTTCAGTACAACTTGGTGTTTGCGACCGTGGATCGAAACGCGGAAATGAAGCGCATCGAACAGGCGGTCAACGACGTGGTAAGCGCCGGCAAATGGCCTAAGCCGCTAGCCCTCGCGGACTGGACCCCGCCGAAGGTCTGAGGCTCTTAGTGGCCCAGGCGGGATTTGAACCCGCACGCCTCTCGGCACGGGGTTGATTGGGGGCACGGGCGAAATGGGATATGCCGCCAACAACCCCGCGTGTCTGCCGGTTTCACCACTGGGCCGTCGCCGCTATTCTAGGGCTGCCGCTCTGGCCGGCCAATTCCGGAACGGGTCGGGGAATTGCGGAACGGGTCGCGGTTCCGGAACAAACCCCTGAGGTGGGGTGGGCCGCACCGGCCGGAATCAATGGCGGCGGCGCTAGACCGCGCCGAGGAGCTCACCGACCAGGTTGTCTTGCGGGTAGCTGTGCCCGAGGTGTTGCCGGAATCCCTCGGCGTAAGCAACGCCACCCTCCTTGCCCCGGGCCGCGCCCCATTCCCGCATGGCGTTGAGGTACTGATCCACGCCGTGGTGCTTCAACAGCCAGTTCCGCTGGCTGGCGTGGCAAGCCAATAGCGCCGTCTTCTCCTCGATCACACCGCTGACGTCGACGCGAATCCCGGGCGTCACGGGCCGGCCGAACAGGTCCTTGCCCTCGATCGGGTCGCAGTAGTACAGGTGCGGGATGTGGTCGATCGGCGGCGGCCCGCCGCGGCCGGCCAGGAACAGTGGGATCGGGGCGTTGAACGCCGCCGCCCGGACCAATCGGCTGGTCATCTCGTGGTCGAGCATGTAGTCGTCCGGGCTGTGGGTGAACACCACCCGCGGCCGGACGGCCCGCAGCAGATTCGTGACCTTCGCGACGGTCGGGGCGTCGTAGAAGATCGACAGGTCCCGCTCCTCGACGCAGTAGTAGGTGCCGCCGAGCCGGGCGGCGGCGGCGGCGGCCTCGCCGCGGCGGATGCGGGCAATCTCCACCGACGAGTGCTCGGCCGACCCGCAGTCGCCCGGCGTCATGGTGGCGACGTGGACCTTCCATCCCCGCTCCCGCGCCAGCCGGATCAGCGTGCCGGCGCAGAGGAACTCGGCGTCGTCCGGGTGGGCCAGGACGGCGAGCGCGACGTCGTCGGCCATGTCAGCCTCCGCGTGGCCCGCCGCGCGGCACCGGCCGCGTAGGCGGCGGCGGGGGCGGTGTCGCCGGTGACTCGATGTTCAGCCGTTGCCGCACGGTGGTGACGACGTCGGGCCGGATCCACACCTTGCCGTTGGCGTCGGCCCCGTCCAGCGGTCCGGCGATCGGCAGCGGCAGGGCGCGGGTGTCGGTCACGAGCTGGTACGCCAGCCCGGACGCCAGCGGGGCCGGGGACGCCACCCCGGACGCCGACGCGGCGGCCGCCGCGGCCAGCCCCTGGATCGCCAGGACCGGCCGGACCTGATCCCCGCGGTGGTCGCGGACCAGGTGCAGGTAGTGCAGTTCCGCCTCGTATAACTCCTCTTGCGTCCCGTCGTCGTCACGGAAGTCGGGGTGGCGGAGGAGCACGGCCTTCCACTGGTTGAACCCCTGCTCGAACGTGTCGATCGCCCGCTCCGGCTCGGCCGCCCGGCGGTACTGTTCGGCCCGGTCGATCGTCTTGCGGGCCTGACCCGTCTCCCGGTCCTGCTCGGCGTTCGCCTTGGTGTAGTGGTGCGTGAAGTTCGTCATCT
>DASXAN010000736.1:0-6760 GCA_036406755.1 Gemmataceae bacterium | reverse complement strand
CCGGACCCGCCGCCGGCGACCGACCCGTGGCTGCTCGTCCTCTGGGAGAACGTCGCCTACCTGGCCGACGACGACCGCCGCCGCGCCGCCCTCCGGGAGTTGCGGCGGCGGGTCGGCACCCGGCCCGCGGACATCCTCGCTGCCTCCGACGACGACCTGCTGGAGGCCGCCGGGCACGGCATCATGCCCGAGAACCAGGTCCGCAAGCTCCGCCGCTGCGCCGAGATCGCGGCCGAGCAATTCGACGGCGACCTCCGCCCCGTGCTGACGCTGCCGCCGGCGAAGGCGAAGAAGGCGCTGGGCAAGTTCCCGGGGGTCGGCGAGCCGGGGGCGGAGAAGGTCCTGCTCTTCACCCGCACGGTCCCGGCGCTGGCGCTGGAGTCGAACGGGCTGCGGGTGCTGGTGCGGCTCGGGTTCGCGGACGAGCAGCCGAACTACGCGGCCACGTACCGGCGGGTGCGGGCGGCGGTGGACCCGGCCGCGCCGCGGGACTACGACTGGCTGATCGCCGCCCACCAGCTGCTCCGCCGCCACGGGCGGGAGGTGTGCCGGCGGTCGCGGCCTGCGTGCGGCGACTGCCCGCTGGCCGACGGGTGCGCGTACCACCAGCGCGGGGGCGAATGACCGACGGCAAACACTGCCCGGCGTGCGGCAAGGACGTCGGTCTGTGGCTCGTGTGCTACGCGCCGGCCGAGTTGTGGGCGGCCGCTTACCTGCGGCGGACCAAGTTGCTGACTCGCGCCGACGGCCGGGGCGGGAACGAGCGGGAGTGACACCCATGCTGCTCGGCCTGCTCGCCGACATCCACGAGGCCGTCCCCGAACTGGACCGGGCGCTGGCCGAATTCCGCCGGCGGGGCGTGGACCAGGTCGTCTCCCTGGGGGACGCCTGCGACCTGTACGGGCCGGGGAGCCGGACGGCCGACGTGACGGCTCGCCTCCGGGACGCCCGGGCCGTCGGCGTGTGGGGCAACCACGACTTCGGCCTGTGCCACGAGGTGCCGGACGCGGTCCGCCGGCGGGCCGACCCGGCCATGCTGGCGTACATGGCCGGGATGCGGCCGCACCTGGTCGTCGGCGACTGCCGGTTCAGCCACGTCGAGCCGTGGCTGGACGCGCACACGGCCGAGGGCCTGTGGTACTTCGACGGCCCGCCGGAGACGGCGGCCGCGGCCGCCCGCAGCTTCGCCGCCGTCCCCGAGCGGCACCTGTTCGTCGGCCACTTCCACCGGTGGTTGGCCGTCACGCCGGCCGGGCCGCTGCCGTGGGCCGGGGACGGGCCGCTCGACCTGGCCGGCCACCCGCGGTCCCTGGTCGTCGTCGCCGCCGTGGTCGGCGGGTGGTGCGCCACGTTCGACACGGCCGCCGCCCGGCTCGACCCGATCCGGTGCGGCCCGCCGGCCGACTGACCCATGACCGACGCCTACCGCGACGACCTGGCCTTCATCCACGACGCCGGCTACGGCCACTTCGCCCGGGCCGCCGGCCCCGTCCTGCTCGCCGAACTCCGGCGGGCCGGCCTCGACCGCGGCCGCGTCGTCGATCTCGGCTGCGGCAGCGGCATCCTCTCCGAAACCGCCGCCGCCGCCGGGTACGACGTGCTCGGCATCGACATCTCGCCGTCCATGATCGCACTGGCGAAGAAGCGGGTGCCGGGCGGCGAGTTCCGCGTCGGGCCGCTGCTGGCCGCCGAACTGCCGCCGTGCGCGGCCGTGGCCGCCGTCGGCGAGGTCGTCAACTTTTTGTTTGACACGGCCAACACCGACCGGCGACTCTGGGGGCTGTTCCGTCGCGTGTTCGCCGCCCTGTGTCCCGGCGGCGTGTTCCTGTTCGACGCCGCCGGGCCGGGCCGGGTGCCCGGCCGCGGGCCGCGGCGGCAGCACGCCGAGGGCGACGGCTGGGCGGTGCAGGTGGTGGCCACCGAGGACCGGCCGCGGCGGCGGCTGGAGCGGCGGATCACCAGCTTCCGCCGCGTCGGCGAACTGTACCGGCGGGACCACGAGGTGCACCGGCTGCGGTTGCTGGTGCCGAGCGAAATAGCCGAGCGGCTGCGGGCGGCGGGGTTCCGCGTCCGCCGGCCGGCGGGGTACGGGGCGGAGCGGTTCGGCCCGGGGCACGCCGGGTTTTTGGCCCGAAAGCCGGTCCTGTAGGGTGGGTCAAGGGAGCGGAGCGACCGAGGCCCACCGCCGCGGGGACAACCTCGGAGTCGGTGGGCCTCGGTCGCTCCGCTCCCTCGACCCACCCTACGATGACACCGCCCTTGGCTCAAGGACTGCTGCTGTGGCCGACGATCCGTTCTCCACCACCACCCGCTGCTGCGTCGTCGGGGCCGGGCCGGCCGGGGCCGTCCTCGCCCTGCTCCTGGCCCGCCGCGGCGTCCCGGTCGTGTTGCTCGAAGCCCACCACGACTTCGACCGCGACTTCCGCGGCGACACCGTCCACCCGTCCACCCTGGAAATCCTCGACCAGCTCGGCCTGGCCGACCGCCTCCACCAGCTGCCGCACGGCAAGATCCGGTCGCTGAAACTGCGGACCCCCGCCGGGGCCGTCACCATCGCCGACATGACCCGGTCGCGGGCCAAGTTCCCGTACGTCCTCATGATCCCGCAGGCCCGGCTGCTGGAGCTGCTCACCGACGAGGCGAAGAAGTACCCGCACTTCACGCTGGTCCTCGGGGCCAACGTGCAGCGGCTGATCGAGGAGAGCGGCGCCGTCGTCGGCGTCAGCTACCGGGACGCGGCGGACCGCTGGCACGACGTGCGGGCCGACCTGACGGTGGCGGCCGACGGCCGGTTCTCCAAGCTCCGCCACCTGGCCGGGATCGAGCCGGTCAAGACGGCCCCGCCGATGGACGTACTCTGGTTCCGCCTGCCGCGGCGGCCCGGCGACCCGGGCGAGAGCGCCGAGATCTACGTCGGCGGCGGGCACTTCGCCGTCGTCCTCGACCGGGCCGACCAGTGGCAGATCGGGTACGTGATCCTCAAGGGCAGCTTCGCCGCCGTGCGGGCCGCCGGCATCGAGGCCGTGCGGAGCGGGCTGGCGGCCGTGGTGCCCTGGCTGGCCGACCGCGTCGGCGAACTGACCGACTGGAAGCAGATGGCGGTGCTGAACGTCGAGTCGAGCCGCGTGCCGACGTGGCACAAGCCGGGCCTCTTGCTGATCGGGGACGCGGCCCATGTGATGTCGCCGGTGGCCGGGGTGGGCATCAACTACGCGGTGCAGGACGCGGTGGAGGCGGCCAACCTGCTGGCCGACAAGCTCCGCCGCGGGCCGGTGACGGAGGCCGACCTGGCGGCGGTACAACGGCGGCGGGAGTTCCCGGTGAAGGTGATCCAGCGGGTGCAGAAGCTGATCCAGGACCGGATCGCCGCCCCGGGACTGGACGCGAAGCAAGAATTCCGGCCGCCGTGGTTCCTGCGACTGATCACGGCGGTGCCGGGGCTGCGGGCGCTGCCGGCGCGGCTGATGGGCTACGGCGTCCGCCGGGTGCGGGTGGAGGGCGAGCCGGAGCCGCCGGCGGTGTGACGGCCCGCGCGGCCGGATTCTCGTTGACATCCCGCCCACCGTGGCCGATGGTAATGGCTCGCCCGGAGGGTCGCTCCCGTGATCACGGCAGGCTTGTTCGGCCTGGGCGGGATGGAGATCCTCATCCTCCTGCTCCTGGCCGCCATGTTCTTCGGCGCCCCGCTGATCGTCCTGCTCATCGTCCTGGGCCGGCGATCCGGGCCGACGCCGAGCGATTACGCCGCCCTGGCCGCCGAGAACCAGCGGCTGCGGGCCGAGCTCGATCGCCTCAAGCAACGGCCCGTCTGACTCGCCGCCGCAATCCGCCCCCGCCGCGAGCGAATTACCATCATCAGGGCCGGCGAGACACGCGGCCCGGCACACGGAGTTTGCCATGATCGTGACCACCGGCAACGAGGTTGAAGGGCGGGCCATCACGCAATACGTCGGCGTCGTCCGCGGGATCGTCGTGCGGTCGCCGAGCATCGCCCAGGGGTTCTTGGGCGGGCTGAAGCAGATCGTCGGCGGGAACATCGAGTCGTACGCCCAGGTGTGCGAGGGGGCGCGGGAGGAGGCGTTTGAACGGATGGTCGCCCACGCCCAGGAGCGCGGGGCGGACGCCGTCATCGGCATGCGGTACGACGCGACCGAGTTCACCCAGGGGGTGACCGAGGTGCTGGCGTACGGCACGGCCGTCAAGCTGCGGTAACCGAAATGACGAATGACGAAATACCCAATGACGAAACAAACCCGAAAGCCGAACCCCGAATGATCGCCGCCTGACTTCGTTCGTCATTCGGGGTTCGGGGTTCCTTCGTCATTGGGTATTTCGTCATTCGTCATTCCCGCGCCGCGGGTTCGCCCCGCCGGCCGCGCCCTAGAACATCCCCATGACCCATTTCGCCGACCGCCTCGCCGCCGCCGTCCGGGCCAAGCGGACCGCCCTGTGCGTCGGCCTGGACCCGCGGTGGGAATCACTACCGCAATCCATTCGCCAACGGCACGACGACTCCCCCGACGGCATCGCCGCCGCCTACGAGGCGTTCTGCCTGCGGGTGCTGGACCTCGTCGCGCCGCTGGTCGGCGTGGTCAAGCCGCAGAGTGCGTTCTTCGAAGCGTGCGGCCCGGCCGGGATGGTCGCCCTTCAGCGGGTGTTGCGGCGGGCGAAGGAGCTGGGCCTGGTCACCATCCTCGACGCCAAGCGGGGTGACATCGCCTCCACGGCCGCCGCCTACGCCGAGGCCGCGTTCACCGCGTTCGACGCCGACGCCCTGACGGTCAACCCGTACCTGGGCCGCGACGCCGTCGAGCCGTTCGTTGCCGCGGCTCGCCGCGACGGCCGGGGGCTGTTCGTCCTGGTGCGGACGAGCAACCCGGGGGCGGGGCTGTTTCAGGATTTGGTGTGCGACGGCCGGCCGGTGTACCAGCACGTCGCCGCGGCGGTGGCGGCGTGGAACGGGGAGAACGTCGGGGCGTGCGGGCTGGGCGACGTGGGCGCGGTGGTCGGGGCGACGCACCCGGCGGAGCTGCGGCTGCTGCGGGAGCAGTTGCCGAACGTGTGGCTCCTGGTGCCCGGCTACGGGGCGCAGGGCGGGACGGCGGCGGACGTGCGGGCGGCGCTGCGGCCGGACGGCCTGGGAGCGGTGGTGAACAGCTCGCGGGGGGTGACGTTCCCGTTCAAGCCGGGGGAGGCGAACTGGGAGGCGGCGGTCACGGCGGCGGCGGAGCGGGCGGCGGGGGAACTCGCCATCGGATAGCGGTTCGGAACGCATCTTCGATGCGTCGCTAAACAAGTCTTATGGACCCCGCCTGGGACATCGTCGTGCTCGGGGCCGGCGCCGCGGGGCTGGTCGCCGCGGCCCGCGCCGCCGAGCTGGGCCGCCGCGTCCTGTTGCTCGAAAAGAACCGCAAGCCCGGCGTCAAAATCCTGATGTCCGGCGGCACCCGCTGCAACCTCACCCACGCCACCGACAACCGCGGCATCGTCGAGGCGTACGGGCCGCCGGGGCGGTTCCTCCACTCCGCCCTCGCCGCCCTCTCCGTGCAGGACACGGTCAAGCTGTTCGAGGACGAGGGCGTCGCCACCAAGGTCGAGCCGACGGGCAAAATCTTCCCCGTCAGCAACCGCGCCCTCGACGTGCTCGACGCTCTGCTCCGCCGCTTGCACCGTAGCGGGGCGACGCTCGCCCTCGGCGAACCGGTCACGGAGTTGAACGCCACCGCGGACGGGTTCGCCGTGGTGACGCCGCTGCGGACCGTCGCGGCCAAGTGGGTCATCCTGACGACCGGCGGCCGGTCGTACCCCGGCAGCGGCACGACCGGCGACGGCTACCGGATCGCCGCCGCGTTCGGGCACACGATCGTCCCGCCGCGGCCGGCCCTGACGCCGATCACGACCGACGCCCCGTGGGTCGCCGCCCTGCGGGGCGTGACGCTGCCGGACGTGCAGCTCCGCGTGCAGCAGGACGGGCAGAAGTTGGCGGCCCGCCGCGGGTCGCTGTTGTTCGCCCACTTCGGGCTGACCGGGCCGGTCGCCCTGGACGTGAGCCGGGTGGTCAGCGGCCACCCCGAGCCGCGGGCGCTGCACCTGGAGATCGACCTGCTGCCGGCCGTGGCGGAGGCGGAGTTCGACCGGTTCCTGCAAGCCGAGGCGCTGGCGTCGGGCAAGAAGCAGCTGGCGAACGTCCTGGCCACGCACCTGCCGCACCGGCTGGCCGAGACGCTGCTGACGCTGACGGGTCAGCCGGCGGACCGCAAGGCGGCCGGGCTGAGCCGCGGCGATCGCGGCAAGCTGGTGGCGGCGGCGAAGCGGCTGCGGGTGCCGGTGACGGGGACGCTCGGGTTCGAGAAGGCGGAGGTGACGGCCGGCGGGGTGAGCCTGGACGAGGTGGATTCGCGCACGATGCAGAGCAAGCGGCAGCCGGACCTGTACCTCGCGGGCGAGGTGCTCGACCTCGACGGCTGGATCGGCGGGTACAACTTCCAGTCCGCCTGGAGTACCGGGTGGCTCGCCGGGCAGCATTTTTGAATGACGGCTATTGGAAGATTGGGAGGTTTGGACAAGATGTCCACTTTCCACTTGCGGACCTTTCCGGGCGGGATTACAACACGACCTGCCCGGATTACCGACCTCGCGCAGACACCCGAGTGAGACGCACCATGGCAAACGCGAGCCGCCGCCGGCGTCCGGCCTTCCGGGCCGATACGCCCCCGAAGACCTTGGCGTTCCGCCCGGCCGTCGAACAACTCGGCGACCG
>DASXAN010000735.1:0-13472 GCA_036406755.1 Gemmataceae bacterium | reverse complement strand
CTTCGACGAGGTCATCACCGGGTTCCGCGTGTCGCCGGGCGGGGCGCAGCAGGCATACGGGGTGACGCCGGACCTGACGACGCTGGCGAAGATCCTGGCCGGCGGCCTGCCGGGCGGGTGCGTCACCGGCCGGGCGGACATCCTGGCCGCGATGGAGCGGCGGCCGGGCAAGCCGAAGATGAACCACCCCGGCACGTTCAACGCCAACCCGCTCTCCGCCGCCGCCGGCATCACGACGCTCAAGCGGGTCGCCACCGGCGAGCCGTGTGCGAAGGCCAACCGCACGGCGACGCTCTTGAAGCGGAAGTTGAACGAGCTGTTCGCCGACCGCGACCTGCCTTGGGCAGCGTACGGCGACTTCTCGCTGCTGCACCTACTGCCGAACTACCGCGGCCTGCGGCCGACGTCCGACGACTTCATTCCGCTGGACAGCACGGTGGACCAGCTGGACGGGCCAAAGGATCCGAAGTTCCGCTCGGCATTCCGCCAGGCGATGTTGCTGAACGGCGTGGACCTGCCGGGGACGGGCATGTTCCTAACGGCCGAGCACACCGAGGCGGACGTGGACAGGACGGTGGCCGCGGTCGCCGCGGCAGCAGAGCTGGTCGGCGGTTGAGGCTCAGGGGAAGAGACGAAGGCGGATCCAGAGTTGCCAGGCCGTCACCTGAACCGGGTCGTTCATGGCCAGCCGATTGACCGTTGCCCGCCCCGTCGGCGTCAGGCCGTGAATTTCGCCGGTGTCCACGTCCGGCTGAAAGTGCTGGCCCCAACGATCGGTCCGTGGGTCGAACAGTGCGACATCAGTCCGCGTCATGTCGTCCCATCCCGTAGGATGGTCGGCCTTGAACAGGTTGCACGCCCGGCAGGCCAGGGCCAAGTTCATGTCATCATCCGTCCCGTCACGGGCCGCCGGGCGGACATGCTCCACCTCGAACGGGAAATTGAAGATGCCTTCGGGTGCATGACAGTATTCGCACCGGTGCCCGGCCCGTCAAGCCACCGCGGAATAGTGCCGGTTCATGACGGCAACTGCCGCAACAGGGCGGCCGCGCGCTCGCCCGCGGCACGGACTTCGGCCCGCACGAGGGTCTCCAACTCCGCCTGTTCGGCCGGGTCCAGCGTCGCCCCGGCGTCGCGTGCCGACCGCCACCGGGCCATGAGGTCGGCCATTCGTCGCTGCTGGTCGGCGTTGAAAAACCCGTCGGGCCGCATCGGCTGGATGACGACGAGGGTGGTGTCCTGGGCCGAGCCGAGTTGGGCGGTCAGGGCGTCGAGTGCCTGGCCGACGGTCGGCCCGGTTTCCTGCCGGTCGCCCGAAATCGCGCGGTAGCCGGACGGTTGAACGTCCGTCGGCACGACAGTGATGGTCGTCATTGGGTGGCCTTTCGTCGGCGATCCCACCGGCCGCGGGGCACAGCCATTTTACCGAACTTTCGCGCGGCTCCGGGCATTTTGCCGCCGCGGCGATACACCGGCCTCCCCGTCATGTCGTCCACCCCCGTTCCGCGAACGCCTTGTGCGGGTCGCGGCCGGCAGCCCGCTCCTCCTGCCAGAGCTTGAAGAACTTCGTCTCCTCCCACCGCCGCCGGCTCTCGACCGCCCACTTGTGGACCACGTCCTCGTACTCGCCGGCGGCCAGCATCTCGCGGGCCACCTGGGCCCCGAGGATGATGTTGCAGGTCATGCCGCACGTCTCGGCGTCGCCGTCCACGACGCTGTCGCTGCGGGCCATCCGCTCCAGGAACTCCTGGTCGCTGATCCGCCCTTCGCCGGCCAGGGTGCGGGCCAGTTCCAGCGAGTCCTCGGCGGTGCTGCGGAAGTCGTCGGGGGGTTTGTTGGTCATGGCTGTTCCTTCTCTTGCAATCGCAATTGGTTTACTGGGCACCGCGTGGTCTGCTCCACTCCTTCCGCGAGCAGCGCGGCCATCGAGAGTACCAATGCGAGTGCCCACCACGCCTCGAACAAGACCGGTTCGTTCGGCATCCGGCCGGCCGCAACCTTCTCAGCTATGCCCCAGAGGGCGAAACCCAGCCAGCCGCCCTGCACTATGATCGAGGCGATCCAGATGAACCGCCGGGTTGACAGAGATGGGGTGCTGACGGCCCGCACCACGTAACCGAGCGTCACCAGGTAACCCGGTCCGAAAACCACCAGAGCGAGCGGGGACACATCAAGCTGAAACAGCCAGGGCGACAGGATCAAACCCCAGTAACCCCCGCCAAGAGCGAGTATGGCGGCAAGCAACCGCGGTAGCCAATTCACATGCAGTTGATCGCGTGAATCGTCCGCCACAGCCATCGCTAGCCTCCCACCGGATGAGGTTTCTCAGGCTACATAACCGGCGTCAGCGGACGAGCGCAACGCCCCGGCCTGTTTCGATCATCAGACACCGCCCGCCGGGCGAACCGCCCCGCCCGTTTTTCCACTTGTGACTGCTTCGCGCGGAATGCCAAGGGTTTCTGCCCCGCGCCATGGTGAAGTCCCGCCGACTCGGCAGAGCGGTCTCGCCGCTCCGACCAAACCACCGAGCAGATACCACGTCACAAAATCCAGCCACCAAGGTTGACTTTCCTCCGCCGTTATAGTGTATAAATGTTCAGAGACGGCGGCGACACCATACCGACCCAGCTTTCGGAGTCAGATTCCATGCCCGGCGTTTGCGAGCAAGCTGAGCTGCTCATCCGGCTGCGGGATGAAATCGCGGGCTGTAGCGCCGCTGGGCTGACGACTCACCCGGTCATCCGAACTGGGTGGCCCGGACTGGACCGTGTGCTGCCCGACGGCGGCGTACGCCGCGGGGCGATCGTCGAGTTGCTCGGCACCGGTGCCGAAACCGTCGCCGCGGTCCTGACACGGGCGGTGTGCCGGTCTCCGGGTGTGGTCGTGGTCGTGGATCCGGACGGCGAGTTCTACCCGCCGGCCCTGGCGGCGTGGGACGTGTCGGCCGAGCGGCTGGTCGTCGTCCGGCCGGCCGACGACACCGACGCCCTGTGGGCCGCCGACCAGGCGCTGCGGAGCCGGGCGGCCGCCGCCGTCTGGCTCTGGCGGGATCGGCTAGCCCCGCACGACGGCCGCCGGTTGCAACTGTCCGCGGCCGAGGGCGGCGGGCTCGGCATCCTGCTCCGGCCGGCGCGGGCCCGGGGCCAACCGAGTTGGGCGGACGTGCAGCTCGCCGTCGGGTCGCGGCCCGGGCTGAGGGGACGGCGGCTGCGGTTGGAAGTGACGCGCTGCCGCCGTGGGGTGCCCGGTGCGGTGGCCGAGGTCGAACTGGACGACGTGACCGGGTTCGAGCGAGAGGACGACGGCCATGCGACGACTCCTGTGCCTGCGGCTACCAAACTGGCCGGTGCAGCGGGTGCGGGCTGAGCGGCCCGAGCTGCGGCTCGGCCCGCTGCTGCTGCTCCGGCGGGATAACCGCCACGGCGCAGTGGTCGCCGCCTGCTGCGGCCAGGCCCGGGAGGCCGGTGCCCGCGCCGGCATGACGGCCGCGGACGCCGTGGCCCTGCTGGACCACACGCCGCTCGCCCGACCGCTCGACCCGACCGCCGACACGGCCGCTCTCGGCCGCCTGGCGGAGCAGTGCGAGCAATTCAGCCCGCGGGTCGGCTGGGAGACGGTCGCCGGGCGGGCCGCTGACGACCGGTCCCGCCGCGGCCCCGCCATGCCGTGGTACGGCGGCGCGCCCGAACACCTGTTCCTGGACGTCACCGGGGTGAGCCAGTTGTTCGGGGGCGAACACGAACTGGTGAAACGGGTCACGGCGGCCTGCCGGGAGCTGGGGTACGCCGGCCGGGCAGCGCTGGCGGACACGCTCGGCGCGGCCTGGGCCGTCGCCGGCGGCGGTGAACCGGTGGCGGTCGTGCCGCCCGGCCAGCTGTTGGCCGCGATCCGCCCGCTCCCCGTCGGATGCTTGCGGCTGCCGGACGAGATGGTCGCGACGCTCGCCCGCCTGGGCGTCGGCACGGTCGCGGACCTGATGCGGTTGCCGCGGGCGGGCCTGGCCGCCCGGTTCGGCACGCCGGTGCTGCGGCGGCTGGACCAGGCCCTCGGCACCGCCCCGGAAATCCTGGTCCCGCACCGCCCGCCGCCCATGTTCGAGGCGGCGCAGGCGCTGGACTATCCCAGCGACCGCCGGGACGCCCTCGACGGAATTCTGGACGGCCTGATCGACCACGTCACGGCCGCGCTGCAAGCGGAGGGCCGAGGCGCGGTGCGGGTCCGCGTGGAGTTCCGGTGCGGCCCGGACCACACCGCCCGGATCGACGTCTGCCTGTACCGCCCGACCGACCTAGCCAAGCCCGTCCGGGAGCTGGTCCGCCTACACTGCGACCGCCTCGCCCTGCCCGGGCCGGTGGACCGCATCCGGCTGTGGGCCGACCAAACGATCCCGCTGCGGCCGCGGCAGGATCCGTTGTTCCCCGACCCGGCGGCGTCCGCTGACCGGCCACTGGCCGACCTTTTGGAGCGGCTGAGCAGCCGACTCGGGCCGGCCGCCGTCGTCCGGCCGATCCTGCGGGCCGACCCGCTGCCGGAGCGGGCCATGTGTTACGTCCCGCTCGTCGGCCGGCAGCCGCGATCTGGCCGGGACGCGACCCGCGGCGTGACACCGTCCGCCGTCAGTCACAGGCCGCTCCGCCTGATCATCCGGCCGGTCCCGGTCGCCGTCGAAGCCGACACCTCGGACGACCCACCGGCCGTGTTCCGGTGGCGGCACCGGTGGCATGTGGTCGACCGGCTGTGGGGACCGGAGCGAATCGAAACCGGCTGGTGGCGGGGCGGGTTGGTGCGGCGGGACTACTACCGCGTTGAGACGGCCGACGGCCGACGGCTCTGGCTGTTTCGCGATTTAGTGAGCGGCGAGTGGTTCCTGCACGGGAGGTTCGAGTGACCGCCTACGCCGAGCTGCACTGCAAGTCGAACTACTCCTTCCTCGAAGGCGCGTCCCACCCCGACGAGCTGGTCGCCACGGCAGCCGGCCTCGGCTACCGCGCCCTGGCCGTCACCGACCGTGACAGCCTGGCCGGCGTCGTCCGGGCGCACGTCGCGGCCAAGGAGCACGGCCTGAAACTGATCGTCGGCACCGAACTGCACCTGACCGATGCCCCGCCGGTTGTGGTCTGGGCCCCGGACCGGATGGCGTACGGGCGGCTGTGCCGGCTCATCACCGTCGGCCGGCGGCGGGCGGAGAAGGGGAGCTGTGAGCTGACCTTTGCCGACCTGGCGGCACATGCGGACGGACTACTGGCCGGCGTAATCCCGGTTAGCCGCGACCTGTTCGGGGGCCGGGCCTATCTCCTGGCGGAGATGTTCCGCGGCCCGGACGACGCCCGGCAGCTGGATTGGTTGCAACACCTGTCCCGCCAGACACGGCTGCCGCTGCTGGCCGCCAATGACGTGCATTACCATTCGCCGGCCCGCCTGCCGCTGCACGACGTGCTCACCACGATCCGACACGGCTCGACCGTCGCCACCGCCGAGGACGCGCTGTTCCCGAACGCCGAGCGACACCTGCGGCCCATCAGCGAGATCGCCGCCGCGTTCGCCGCCGCCCCGGACGCCGTCCGCCGCACGGTCGAGGTCGCCGACCGCTGCGCCTTCTCCCTGGACGAGCTGAGGTACGAGTACCCTGAAGAACTCGTGCCGGCCGGCCGCACCGCCGGGGAATACCTGGCCGAGTTGACCTGGCGCGGGGCGACCGAACGCTACCCCGCCGGCGTGCCGGAGAAGGTCCGGCGGCTGGTCGAGCACGAGCTGGCACTGATCCGAGACCTCCGGTACGAAGCTTACTTCCTAACCGTCCATGATCTAATCCGGTTCGCCGAGTCGAAGAAGATTCTGTGCCAGGGCCGCGGGTCGGCCGCCAACTCGGCCGTCTGCTACTGCCTGGGCGTCACGGCGGTGGACCCGGGCCAGATTGAGGTGCTGTTTGAGCGGTTCGTCAGCAAGGAGCGGGATGAACCGCCGGACATCGACGTGGACTTCGAGCACGAGCGGCGGGAGGAGGTGCTGCAATACCTCTACGACAAGTACGGCCGGGAGCGGGCCGGCTTGGCGGCCACCGTCATCACCTACTGCGTCCGCAGTGCCGTCCGGGACGTGGGCAAGGCGCTCGGCCTGTCGCTCGACCGCCTGGACGCCCTCGCCAAGCAGGTCGATGGCTATCACAGCGAAACCCCGCTCGGCGAGCGGTGCGGTGCCGCCGGCATCGACCCGGCCTCGCCGGTCGGCGGGCGGCTGCTGCGCCTGGTCAACGACATCATCGGCTTCCCGCGGCACCTGTCGCAGCACGTCGGCGGCATGATTTTGACCCGGGGGCCACTGTGTGAGCTGGTCCCGATCGAGAACGCGGCCATGCCGGACCGCACAGTCGTTCAATGGGACAAAAACGACCTGGACGCGCTGGGTATCCTCAAGGTGGACGTGCTCGCGCTGGGGATGCTGACGGCCATCCGCAAGTGCTTCGAGCTGGTCGAAAAGCACCACGCCCGGCCGCTCACCCTGGCGACGGTGCCGACCGAAGACCCGGCCGTGTACGAGATGTGCTGCCGGGCCGACACCGTCGGCGTGTTCCAGATCGAGAGCCGGGCGCAGATGTCGATGCTCCCGCGGCTGAAGCCAAAAATGTTCTACGACCTGGTCATCCAGGTCGCCATCGTCCGGCCGGGGCCGATCCAGGGGCAGATGGTCCATCCGTACTTGCGCCGCCGCCACGGTGACGAGGCGCCGGTTTACCCGAACGACGAAATCCGCGCCGTCTTGGAGAAGACGCTGGGGGTGCCGCTGTTCCAGGAACAGGCCATGAAACTCGCCGTGGTCGCCGCCGGGTTCACCCCCGGCGAGGCCGACCGGCTCCGCCGCGCGATGGGGGCGTGGCGGCGATCCGGGGAGATCGACCGGTTCCGCGCGAAGTTGCTCGCCGGAATGGCAGACAGAGGGTTGAGCGACCAATTCGCCGGTCAGGTGTTCCAGATGATCCGCGGGTTCGGCGAGTACGGCTTCCCGGAATCGCACGCCGCTTCGTTCGCGACACTCGCTTACGTCTCGGCGTGGTTGAAGCTGTACTACCCGGCGGCGTTCGCGGCCGGTTTGCTGAACGCTCAGCCGATGGGGTTCTACGCACCGGCCCAACTCGTGAGTGACGCCCGCCGGCACGGCGTCCTAGTCCGGCCGACGGACGTGAACCACAGTGACTCCGACTGCACGCTGGAGCCTGCCGACGGCGGGCCGGCCCTGCGGCTGGGGTTCCGCCTGGTCGGTGGTTTACCAACGGCGGACAGAGCCGCAATCGTCGCCGCACGGGCGGCGGGGTTATTCCGGTCGGTGTCGGACCTCGCCCGCCGGGCGCGGCTCGGCCGGGGCACCCTGGAAACCCTGGCTGATGCTGACGCCCTCGCCTCCTTGGCGCCGGACCGCCGGGCGGCCCTGTGGCAGTCGCTCGGCCAGGACCAGGCACTGCGAGGCGCGAACCTGTTCGCCGGGGTGGATGATGACGAGTCGGCCGTGGACCTGCCGGTCCTGGCCCCAGCCGAACAGGTGGTCGCCGACTACCGGGCTACTGGCCTGTCACTCAAGGGACATCCGATCGAGTTTCACCGCGCCGAACTGGACGGGCTGGGGGTGACGCCGGCGGCACGGCTGATCGACCTGCTACACGGCCACCGGGTGGCGGTGGCCGGGATCGTGCTGTCGCGGCAGCGGCCGAGTACAGCCAAGAACATCACATTCGTCACCCGGGAGGACGAGACGGGGACGGTCAACCTGATCATCCGCCTGGAGACTTGGGAGCGGTACCACGCCGTCGCCCGCCGCAGCCAAGCGTGGGTTGCCCGCGGCATCGTGGAACGGAAGGATGACGTCATCCACGTCTTCGTCCACCGGCTCGACGACCTGTCCGCCACCCTCGGCGGCGTGCCGACCAAGTCCCGTGACTTCCGCTGAGGTGCGAACCCGCCCGCCCGTCGAATCGCCTCGCAGCGGCGGCGCATCTACATCCAACGGGCGCAGCGCCCCACACTGGGGTGTATAATCCACCCCGGAGGCTCGACCGCGCACCGTCCCCCTGGGCCGCACGACCGCCATGCCGCAAGACCTCTACGACGTCCTCGGCGTCAGCCGCACCGCCTCGGCCGACGAGATCACCAAGGCGTACCGCAAGCTCGCCCGCCAGTACCACCCCGACCGCAACCCCGGTGACAAGAAGGCCGAGGACCGGTTCAAGGACGTCTCCGCCGCCTACGAGATCCTGTCCGACAAGGAGAAGCGGGCTCAGTACGACCAGTTCGGCCGCGTCGGCGGCCCCGGCGGGACGCCCAACGGCGGGGCCGGCGGCTTCCCCGGCGGGTTCCACTTCGGCGGCCCCGGCGGGTTCCAGGCCCAGAACATCGACCCGGAGACGGCCGAGCGGCTCTTTGGCGACCTGTTCGGGGCGTTCGGCGGGGCCGCCGGCGGCAGCCCGTTCGGAGAGTTCTTCGCCGGCGGCGGCCGGGGCGGCGCCGGCACCCGCGGCGGCCGGACCCGCGGCCGCCCCCGCCCGCAGCCGGCCGAGGCCGTCGAGGCCGAGATCACCATCCCGTTCGAGACGGCGGTCGTGGGCGGCCCGGTCGGGCTGTCGATCGGCGACCGGCAGATCGAGCTGAAGGTCCCGGCCGGGATCGAGGACGGCAAGACGATGCGGCTGGCCGGACAGGGTCCGGGCGGGGCCGACGTGCTGCTCAAGGTCCACGTCGCCCCGCACCCGCACTACCGCCGCGAGGGCAACGACCTCGTCCTGGCCGTGCCGCTGTCCCTGGCCGAGGCGGTTCTGGGCGGCAAGGTGGACGTGCCGCTGCTGGGCGGCGGCACCGTGACGGTGACGGTCAAGCCGGGCACGTCCAGCGGGACGCGGATGCGGGTCCGCGGCCAGGGGGTCAAGGGCGGCGACCTGTACATCGAGCCGCGGGTGATGGCCCCGGCCCCGGCCGATGACGAAAGCCGGCGGCTGATCGAGGAGTTCGCCCGCCGCAACCCGCAGCAGGTGCGAACCGGCCCGCCGTGGGAATGATGCAGTCATGAGCGATGCCTCATGAGTGATGAGCCGGAAAAGCCTCCGGACGGCGGTCCGTGGGTCTCGAAGCGTCACACCTTCCGCCCGCACGAGCACCTGCGGCGGCCGGCCGACTTCAAGCGCGTCTACGACCGCCGCCGGTCCGTCAGCGACGAGCTCCTCATCCTCTACGCTGCCCCGAACGACCTGCCGCACAACCGCCTCGGCCTGTCCGTGTCGCGGAAATTCGGCGGGGCCGTGCAACGCAACCGGCTGCGGCGGCTGTTCCGCGAGGCGTACCGCCTGACCCGCCACCACATGCCGACCGGGTTGGACCTGATCTTGATCCCGCGGTCGAAGGCGGAGCCGCCGCTGGCCGAGTTGCTGGCGGCGCTGCCGAAGCTGGTCGGCCAGGCGGCCCGCAAGTTGGCCCGGGACGCGTCCCCGCCCCCGGAGGCGCTGCCATGACCGCGTGGGTCCGCCGGCTCGCGGCCCGGGGGATTATCCTCGGCGTGCGGTTCTACCAGCGGTGCCTGCGGCCCGTGCTGCCGGCCGTCTGCCGGTTCCAGCCGAGCTGCTCGGAGTACATGATCCAGGCGGTGACCAAGTACGGCCCGGTCCGCGGCGGGTGGCGGGGCGTGTGCCGCATCTGCCGCTGCCACCCGTGGCACCCCGGCGGCTACGACCCGCCGTAGTCCGGGTTGTCCGCCGCCGGCCGTTCGGGTATCCTCGCCGCGCCGGCCGGTGCCCGGCCGCGCGGAGGGACGGTCATGGACGACACGCCGCTGGCCCCGCCGGCCGAGCTGAACTTCGTCGGCACGGACAACTTCGCCTGGGTCGGCCAACACTTCTTCGACATCTTCGTCCGCGACGGCGGGCTGAAGCCGCACCACCGCGTCCTCGACGTCGGCTGCGGCGTCGGCCGCATGGCGTTGCCGCTGACCGCCTACCTGGCCCCGCCCGGCGGCTACGAGGGCATCGACATCGTGGATGCCGGCATCGACTGGTGCCGGGCCAACATCACCCCGCGGTTTCCCCACTTCCGCTTCCGGCAGGCCGACGTCTACAACGGCACCTACCACCCGGCCGGGCGGTACGACGCCCGTGACTACCGCTTCCCCTACCCGACCGGGTCGTTCGACTTCGCCTTCCTGACCTCCGTCTTCAGCCACATGCTGCCGGCCGACCTGGAGAACTACCTCGCCGAGGTGGCCCGGGTGCTCAAGGTCGGCGGCCGGTGCGTCATCACCTTCTTCCTCCGCACCCCGGAGGCCGTGCGGCACTGCGCCACCGGCAAGCCGTGGATGGCGTTCGAGCACCCGCTGCCCGGCTGCTGGGTCGCCAACCCGGCCAGCTTCGAGGACGCGGTCGCCTACGAGGAGCCGTACGTCCTCGGCCTGTACGAGCGGCTCGGGCTGACGCCTGACGGCGGGGTGCGGTACGGGTCGTGGAGCGGCCGGCCGGACCCGTACAGCGGCCAGGACGTGCTCATCGCCACCAAGACCCGCCACGCCCGGCCGCCGGCCGTCGTCCAGCTGAAACGGCTCGTCCGCCGGGTGCGGGCGCGGTGGTTCCCGCCGGCCCGCCAGACGCGGCCGGTGAGCAGCCTGGGCGGCGACGTGGTCCGGGCCCGCGAGTTCTCCCGCGGCGAACGGGCGGCCTGATCGCGGCGGAGTTGCCATTCCCACGGGCGGGCGGGTTGGTCTACAATCGGGCCCCCACACCCGGCCGTCCGCACGGAGGCGACCCCATGCCGTACCCGTTCTGGCTCACCAAGGCGCTCGTCCGCACGGGAATCGCCCGCTGGCTGCCGGGCGTCCGCCGCCGGCTCGACGGCGGGGCCGCCTGCCTCCGCTACCTCTCCGACCGCTGCCTGGCCGCCCCGCTCGACGGGCTGGCCGACCTCGCCGCCTATACTTTGCCCCCGGTCATTGACCGGGGGCTAACTCCGGACGCCATCGACTTGGCCGGGCTCGCCCCCCGGCTCGAACTGCCGCCGCCGGCCCGCACGCCGGCGGCCCGCGGCTACCCGCCGCCCGGCGGCCTGCCGGAGCTGCGGAGTGCCGTTGCCGACCACCTCGCCGGCGGCCGGTTGAACGTGACCGGCGGTGACGACGTGCTCATCACCGCGGGGGCGACCGGGGCGTTCGCCGTCGCCCTGGACACGTTCGTCAACCCCGGCGACCGCGTCGCCCTGTTCGGGCCGACCTCGCCGCTGTTCCGCCTGGGGTTGGAGCACCGCCGGGCTCGCGTCCGCTGGGTGCCGACGACGACCGAGGACGGGCGGGTGCGGTTCGGCATGGAGTCGTTCACCCGGGCGCTGCCGCGGGCGAAGCTGGTCGTGCTGAGCCAGCCGGCCAACCCGACCGGCGGCGTGTTCGCCCCGGAGGACCTGGAGCAGATCGCCTGGTGGGCGAACAAGTTTGACGTACTCATCTACTGCGACGAGTCGTTCGCCCGGTTCCGCGACGACGACCACGTCAGCCTCGGGAGTCTCGCCCCGGCGGCGCGGCGGACGCTGACGGCCGGCAGCGTCACGTTCGGCTGGGGGCTGGCGGCGGCCCGCGTCGGCTGGCTGGCGGGCTACCGGCACCTCGTCCGGCCGTGCGCCGTCAGCGCCGCGGTGGCGTGCCCGTTCCCGCCGGCGGCCGGCCAGCAGGCGGCCCTCACGGCGCTGCGGCAGCCGAAGGACTCGTTCGCCCCGGCCCGTGCGGCCGTCGCATCCAAGCGGCGCTACGCGGTCGAGCGGCTGACGGCCGCCGGGCTGGAGCCCACGTTGCCCGGCGGCGGGCTGTTCGTCTGGCTGCCGGTGGCCGCGCTGGGGCTGACCGGCCGGGCCTTTGCCGACCGCCTGTTCGCCGACAAGCGGGTGCTGGTGACGCCGGGCGAGCTGTACGGGCCGGGTGGAGAGGGGCATGTGCGGCTGAGCCTCGCGGCCGACGACGGCCGGTTGCGGGAAGGGTTAGGCCGGCTGGCGGAGTTCGTCGGCGAACTACGGCCGGCGGCGGTCGCCGAACCGGTGGCGGAAGTGCCGGCGGACGAATCGGCGGCGGTGGGGTGAGCGATTACGGCGGTGGCGGCCAGTTCCGCAGCAGATGGATGTGCGGGTGGTCGGCGTGAATGGCCCGCCACAGCGGCTCATCGGAAGTCACGCCCTCGACGCCCAGTTCAATCGTCAGGGCGACGAACAGGCTGTCGTAGACCGAACGGTCGTAACGGGCGGCGAGGTCCAGGGCGGCCGGGATGCGCGGGTGCGCCGGCTCGACGTGCAGCGGCCGGCCGACCACCAGACCGTACAGGCGAGTGACTTCGGCGGCCGAGAGCAGACCTCGGTGAAACTGCTTCCAAAGGCCATTGCCCACCTCGATCAGTCCCAAATCCAGGGCGATGAGCCGACGGCCGTCACGGGCCGCATCCGTGACGACTTGATCCGCCAGCGCCGAATCCGACTCGGGAACGACCCATTTCACCATGACGCAGCTGTCGAGGGCGAGATCAAGCATCGCGCATCCGGTCCTCGGCGATGTCGGGCGTGGAGTCCGGGAAGGTGCCGTACTTGGCCCGGATCGCCTCCCGGGCCTCCCGCATCTGTTCCAGCCAGGCCAGAACGTCCGCAGCCGGGAGTGCCTCCACCCGCAGCTGCACCCGCTGGTTCTCCGGCAGGTCCACGGGGCCGACCGGCTTGAACACCCCACCCTGGTAGACGGCCTCGACGGTCGTGGTCATCGCGTCACCTCCGTTCGCAGTATACCGCGGCCAGGTCACCGCTTCACCGGCCGGGCGGACAGGTCCCGGGCGTCGAACAACATCTTTTTCTGGTGCGACATACCGCGACTTTTTGCGACACCGCGACCGGAATAACATCTTTTTCCTGGTGGGACAAAATGGGACATTTTGGGACATCTCCGAGCCGAACCGCTCTCCAAGCCGCGGTCGCGGTGGCCGGGCCCTTGTGCCCAGACGCGGTTGCCAGGCTGGACCATCAGAAATGCCCTCGTGCCGGGTGAAGTCCGAGACGGTCGTGCGATCTCGTCGGCGGACCGAATCGCACGCCGAAGAAACCGTAGGGTATTTGCGTTCAGTATGCAACCGAATCGGAGTCGAAAACATGGCTCGCGACGGGCCGGCGGGCGGGGCTGCGTGAGCGCCCCGACGGCTACCAGCGGCTAGCGACTTTCGGACGGTCAACCCCGCAGGTGGAGCTGGTTAGCCAGTGCGTTTCGGCATGGCTGGGCCAATGTTCGGGGACACGGGCCTAGTGCTGGGGATCCAGCCGGCGCGGGTGGACGAACCGGAGCAGCGGCGGGCCGCGACCAACTCATCAAGGCCGGGGCGGTGACACTGGACGAGGTCTGGGCGTGGCAGGGACTCCTGCCACTGCCGAGCGGGGCCGCGGCCCGTGCCGCGGACGGTCGCCGGCTACTCCTCTCCGGGGCGAACGGCCGGGGCT
>DASXAN010000734.1:0-2769 GCA_036406755.1 Gemmataceae bacterium | reverse complement strand
CACGGGGTTCATCTACTACGACCTGCTGGAGAAGCTGGGCGTGAGCAGCTCGACGTCGCCCACCGGCACCGGCACCACGTTGGCGTTCGACGACGCGATCGACACCCGCAACCAGTACTACGGCTGGCAGTTCGGCGGCCGCTCGACGTGGACCCGCGGCCGGCTGTCGCTGACCATGACCAGCTCGATCGCGCTCGGCCTCACGCACGCGGTCGTAGACCGGTTCGGCAGCTCGACGCTCACCGCCCCGGGCGTCGGCACGGTCGCCATGCCGGGCGGGTTCCTGGTGCAGTCGTCCAACGCCGGGCGCATCACCACCGACCGGTTCGCCGTCGCCCTGCCGTCGCGGCTGATGGTCGGCTACCAGGTGACCGACCACATGACGGCGTTCGTCGGCTACGACTTCGTCTACTTCACCGGCGTGGCCCGGCCGGGCGACCAGGTGGACCTTGTGTTCCAGACGAACCCGGCGACCGGGACGCCGATCCGCCCGGCCGGCGGGATGCACGTGGACGACTTCTGGGCCAACTCCGGGTTGGTCGGGTTGGCGTTCAAGTTCTGAGGACCGAACCCCCCGGCCCCCTTCCCGAAGCGGGAAGGGGGGAGGATTCAACAAGACACCAGCGGAACTGTCCACCGCTTAGTTCTTGATTCTTCTCCCCCTTCCCGCTTCGGGAAGGGGGCCGGGGGGTTAGGTCTTCGTCTTCTCCCGCCGCTCTTCCAAATACGCCCCCACCGCCTCCCGCCACGGCCGCGGTGCCGGCACGCCGGCCGCCGCCAGCGCATCCAGGCTCAGCACGCTGTATCCCGGCCGCCGCGCCGGCGTCGGGTAGCCGCTCGACGGAATCGGCGTCAGGTCCGCTTTCACGCCCGCCAACTCGAACACCGCCTTCGCCAGCTCGTACCACGTCGTCGCCCCGCTGTTGGTGACGTGGTACAGGCCGTACCTGTCCGTCGCCATCAGGACCGCGGCGGTGGCGGCCACGTCGGCCGTATAGCTCGGCGTGCAGTGCTGGTCGTTGACCACCCGCAGCGGCTTACCCTGGCCGGCGACGCGGAGCATCGTCTCGACGAAGTTGCCACCCTTGCCGCCCGACCCCCAGCCGCCGTACAGCCCGCAGGTGCGGATGACGAAGTGCTTCGGGCACTCGGCCCGGACGGCGTACTCGCCGCACAACTTGCTCATGCCGTAGGCGCTGACCGGACCCGGGGCGTCGGTTGTCCGAAACGGCGCCGTGCGGTTGGTGTCCAGGCCGAAGACGTAGTCGGTGCTGAAGTGAACCAGAGTCGCGCCGAGGTCGTTGCAGGTGCGGGCGAGGTGGCGGACGCCCCAGGCGTTGACGGCGAACGCGGCGTCCGGCTCGGCCTCGGCCTTGTCCACGAAGTTGTAGGCGGCGCAGTTGACGACCACGGCCGGCCGCAACTCCGCGAGCGTGGCCCGGAGTTGGTCGGGGTTGGTCAGGTCGGCCCGGGCGCGGTCGAGGGGCACGACGCTGTCGCCCAGCCGGGGGCACAGGTCGCGGCCGAGCTGCCCGGCGGCGCCGAGGACGGCGATGGTCATGGCCATGTCGGGATCAAATGTCCGGCAGGACTTCGCCGCCGGCCCGGGTGATGAGGGCGGCCATGACGCCGATCGACACGTTCTGGCGGAGGTACCGCACCGACCCGTCGCCGTACACGACGTTCGCCCCGCCGGTGTGGAACGAGTACATCTCGCCGTTGTTGGTGCAGTTCATGGCCATCGCCGCGGCGCCCGGGGCGGCGGTGCCCGGGGTCGCGGTCGGGTTGTTCGGGTCGCACCCGTCGAAGACGTACGGGGTGCGGTGGTCGGCCCACAGCGCCGGCGCCGTCAGCTGCCGCCCGGTCCACCGGCCCATGGCGTACTCGTCCGGGCTGCCGGCCACCTCGACGAACATCAGGGTGTTCGACGTGCCGTCCGTCGTCGCAAGGATCGGGCTTTCGAGGTTCGGCTGGAGCATGGCGCAGTATCCGGGCGGGATGGAGCCGAGCAGCCGCGGGAAGCTGGCGACGCCGTCGCCGATGCGGACCGGGGTGGTGTAGTCGGTCACGTACCCGGTCACCTTGCCGCCGCCGACGCTGGACGGGAACGTCTGCGTCCGGTCGGCCGTCGGGGCGGACGGGCACAGGTAGATGGCGACCTTGTTCAGCAGGGCGTCCCGGTTGCGGCCCGGCTGTCGCCAGTCGCTGAACTGATCGAACCGGTTGTACAGGTTCCCCTGTTCGATGTACGGCAAGAGCAGGGTGTGGATGCTCCGCGGCGGCTGGCCGTCCGGCAGGAAGGCCGGCTCCGGCGGGACGAAGGCCGGGTCGTCCTCCGGGGTGTAGCACGCCGGCGGCAGCTTGCCGGCCGCCGACTCGTAGTTGAGGATGGCCAGGCCGATCTGCTTGAGGTTGTTCTGGCACTTCACCCGCGCCCCGGCCTCGCGGACCTTTTGCACGGCCGGCAGCAGCATGCCGATGAGGATGGAGATGATGGCCATCACGACCAGCAGCTCGACGAGCGTGAACGCGGCGCGGCGGGCGGTGCGGGACATGGACGGACCTCACGCGGCGGGCGATGAAGGTTCACCGGCGGACCTGCCCACTAGATTAGCAAATTCCCGGCGCGGTTAGCAAATCCTCAGCCGCGCGACCCGGCCGGGTGCGGTGGAGGGCGGGCCGGCCGGCGGCTATGATGGGGGTACACCGACGTGAGCGGGAGGCACGGCATGACGCGGCTGGCGGTCGTCGCACTGATCGGGCTGTTGC